>JAEOTI010000484.1 GCA_016839955.1 Candidatus Hodarchaeota archaeon
AAAGGAAACTTTTAGAGAAGAGAAAAAAAGAGGAATGCTAGCAGTTAAGATTGCATTCTTAATTGGGATTCTATTTCTTGCAGGAGGAAGTTTCTATTTCTTTGCCCAAATTCTATCACCCTCAACGCCTCTAACACCAACTCCAATAACTCCATCTAATGGTAACGGAGATACAAAACCTGAATTGAGACTTTCCATTTCTTATCCCACAACAACTAGAATGGGTACACAAATCACTATAACATTCACTATCACAAATCCAACTAATATAACCGCAAATGATGCAATTATTCAAACAAACTCGCTCTTTGAGCATTTTAGTCTAATATCTTCTACACATGAAAGGACAGGAAATACAATTGAAATTGGAACTGTAAGTCCTGGAACTACGGTTAGTTCTATGGAATTGGTGGCTCCTAGCAAACCCAGAGATTTTAGTGATACAATTGGTTTGACATTTACAGAAATGACTGAACAAATAACTCAAAATATTTCGATTTCAGTTTCAGGTGGACCTCAATAAAATATTACGAAGTTTTCTAAATTAATTTAAAGACAAAAAAGGGTTAATTTTAATACCAAACAATTGGCGAACGCGACCTTTAGAAACTTGCTACGCCTTTCTTATCTCGGTAATCGTACCATTTCAAAATCTCTTTAATGACTTCGGAAGAGTATTTGTTCTTGGAAAGAAGTTTTTCACAATCGTTAAGATCTTTAGCTTCTTTCATTTTCTTCACCCAGATTAATTCCACATATTACAGTTATTGATTTTAGGTTAATAAGATATATTACGATTCTTGATATGTTTAAGTTAATGTTGAAAATATCCCTCGAAAATTATCCCGCAAACTCCCCTTTTTTTAGTTAGAACATTATGCGAGTTTTTCTACTCTTCTATAGATTTTGTATCCGATGTATCCACCTGCTATTGCTTCGATTATCATGATGGGAAGCATCACAGACATTATGAGAATAAACCAAGTCTCCATAATCAATTCAAAAGAATAGAAAAATAATGAACAAAAAAGAATAATCCACAACGAGTGTGTTCACCAATAGTAAACTTCAGAAAGAATCGCCCACCAGAGAAGCTTATTCCTCTGTTCAAAGAATCCATATACGCTGTTGAAAACAACATCAACGCGCGCGCCCCTAGCAAAAATTCTCCACCTCCCCCCTTAAAACATCAGCTGGGCAACGGTTTGATTGATAGCATAGACTATAGTGAAAACATACGAGATTCCAGGAATCCCAGTAACCAATTCGGGAACTTGGCCTATTAATAGCATAAAGACAAAAGTCAGAACAGCAAAAACTATGATTAATGCAAGATCTCTACTGATAATCATGCCAAAAGACCACTTGAATTCGAGAAAGTGTTGTCAAAGTAGTTTTTGTTTTGATTTGGTATTTATTGTTTTACATTGTATCTGATTTTTATGGAGTATATGTGTAAATTAAGTCTCGTATAAAATAACCATCAGTACCTGGACCTGAATACTTTGATGAAGGGTGAAAGAATGTTACAAATGCGTCGCGAGCATTATACTCTATTACCTGTTTGCGATTGTTGTAACTTGATCGAATTATACCTGTTTTAAGTTCACCATGTCCTTCAAATAGTATACATGCCGGTGGAAGAATGTAGTTTTTAATAAGGGGTATTGGAGTTGTCCAAGCGCAAAAAAGTGTGTTTCCATGAACTCGAACCTGAAACTCTTTATCATTTACTAATTGGATATTCTTTTGCGCTGGTGTGCCAGCAAAAACAATTTCTTTCCGATAATCAAAGGCTATCGGATTAGTTTGAACACTTGCCACTGTCCCATAACTCATCAAATCCACTGCAAGAATATCCTCAACACCAAAAGGAGACTGACTATTAAATTTCAAAACATCAATCATCAAATCTGGCAAACCAAAATTCTTTGGTGGATGAATAATAGCTGCAGCTGAACTACCATAGAATTTGAGTTCATCTTTTTTCCAATTTTCTACTGGACATTTTTTGGCATTCACGATTTTTTCAATAATATCTTTTTCCTGTAAATCCTTAGAGCTTATATCCATAGCCCAGCCGAATCTTTTGAAGTATAGCGAATAATCTGTTTTCTCAGGAATAGAAATCTGAACTCTAGATTTCCTGCTGGTTATTGAATCAAGCATAATTTTGGATGGCGATTGGGCTCTTTTCCAAAGGTCATTAAACATTATTCGGGTTCTTTCAACATATTCCGAATCATTTGAGTAAAATGCATTTTTAAAAATTGATGATTCTAATCTGCTTGAACTAAAAGGCGGAGTCTTGAATTGAAACAAGTGTTCTGCATCAACAAGAGTTGTCTGAACATAACTTAGTGGTATATGTCTAATTTCAGAGAACTTGGAGAGATGTTGGGTTACCTCAAGATTTTTATTCACTATTGGAGCTAAAACCTTTATTGAAACACCTTTTTCCGCCAAACCCTTTAATGAATCAAGGTTTTTATACAAATCGATTAGTCCTTCTGAAGAGGTCATCACCAAGATTTCTTCATTAGCAGAGTTTACAATCTCACTATACCTATTTTTAGCAGTCCCACCATCATTGATAATAACTGTTTTGGGAGTCTTTATTCCAGTTTCCATCTCCTCAATTTTTTTATTGATATCTGTTGAGTTGCGCCATAAATCTTCAAAGACCTTTGAGAATGCTTGAACCAATGATTGACAGGTTGTGGATAGGCACACTTCCTGTCCTTTAGTGGGAAGTTCTGTTCTTGTTGATATGAAGAATAGGATTTCCTCTTCATCTCTTACAACCATTCTAGGAAACAAGCTTAAGCCTAATTCTGGGTTTCTTCCTTTAAAATCAAGTTCTGCCTTTAATTTGGTTTTAAGTAGCTTAATCGCCTTTAGGTTTTGATTATTTATTTCTGTGAGAAAGCGGAACTTAACTTCAGTTTTTAAAGGATGTCTATAGGCAAAGTCAAAGACTCCAAACTGTTCAGCTCGAACCAAATCTTTGACAGTTGATATTGCTGACAGCTTGATTGATGTGTTCTCAATCATTTCAGCAATTTTTGAGTAGATTTTTTTGCTTCCTTCAATAACAACAAACTTTTCTATTGATTGTTGGATTCGAGGTTGGCTAATTTTTTGCCAATCCTTGAACCAATCTTTTTTTGTTTTCTCTATAAATGTAGCTTCTTCTTGCTTGATTCTTATTAATTGATCTAAAGTCTTTTCAAAGGGAACTGATGTAAAACGTCTGGGATATTCAAGAGTTGATTCTACAACCCCTTTCTTCTGGAGATTCTTTAGTATTCGATAAATTTGGCCCTTGTTTCTTTTCATTAATCTAGCAAGTTCTGTTCCTTTTATGGGGCCCTTTTTTGCAAGAAGAATGTATGTTTCTATCTCTTTATTGGTCAATCCAAAATTCTTGAGAACGTTCACTATTGTATCTATACTCATCGTTAACTGCAACCTGCTAAAGAGGTGACTTTTCCGTACATACCCTTTTTAATAATCATTAAAGCTTTAACTTTTTTCTGACTGGAGGATATGAATCTACACTAAATCTATCAAGGGGAGGTGAAAAAGAATGAATAAGAAAATAATTAGTTTAGCAGTCACTTTGATATTCGCGATTATAATGGTAGTTCCAGTAATGGCTATTGGACCGTGGGAACCTGCTGGTAAGAATCATCCAAACTTCGATGAATTTTTTGGAAAAGTGATAAATGAGAGAGGTGCAGCAAGTGGCAGTAACGTTTGGGCCCCATACGCTGGATGTTCAGTTGCATGGAAGTGGCGCCATCCCTTAGACGCAAAAGGCTTAATGAACAGTGCTCTAATCCCTACCATGATATCTGACCTGGTGCTGTATACATCAGAAGAGTACGATAACAAGTGGATATTCTTGTCAGGAGACGTTGCAGGTCAGCCTCATGGCATGCTCTATTGGTTTTGGTTCGGTCTCACTGGTTCTAGTGTGTTTGCTTCAAACGTTGCAATGCGCAATCCAGACGGATTATTGTGGATGCACAACTACATACCCAACATACCCATACCATAAATTCATGAAAAATCTACAGTTTCTTTCTTATTTTTCTTTTTCTATTTTTTTTAAGTTTTGGAAGGGTGTGTCTAATTGAGCCATAACAAAATAATGAGGTTACTTATGATGCTCGGAATTAGAAGAGTGGATGCTAAGATCTACTTTTACCTTGCAACTAATGGTCCAAAGAAAGGAAGAGACTTAGCTGGGGACCTAGGCATATATAAGCAGAAGCTATATCGGAGCCTCAAAAATCTAAAGGAAAAAGGATTAGTGAAAGCATCATCTGAACATCCGGCAACATTCGCCGCAATAACAGTTGAGGATTCATTAGATTATTTTCTGGAAGCAAAGTTGGAAGAAGCGCAATTCATTAAGGAAAAAAAAGATGAACTCTTATCAAGATGGCAATCCATGATAAATAATAATTCTTCAAATAATATATGATATCCCATCTTGCCATTGCCTTATTTTGGTTCTAAGCCCTCGACATTTTCAACCCAAAACCGGACTTGAACCAGCGACAGATGGTGATATCACCCGACTTTTTCCCGCAACTCCCCCTTTTATAATAACTTAATAACCTGTAACTCTGATTTTTTATTAATAGTCACATTTTAAAATGGAATATATTGCCAACAAGAAATGAAGACTTAAGTTGATGTGAGAAATTTGCCAAAAAAAGTGATTGAAGACACAC
>JAEOTI010000074.1 GCA_016839955.1 Candidatus Hodarchaeota archaeon
AAATGCCCTTCGTGGTCTTTTATGTTCTTTCGTGACCAACTCTTCTCCGAAGCGCTTGCTTGTGGCTGAAATGGCGGTGTGACTAATTTTTTAAAAGGTGGTGTTTTCGAAGCAACTCGAGTAATTATTCAAATTCTAATTTATCCTTGCTAATAGCTTCATTACCTTCTTCTTTAATTTTCTCAATCAAAATGGTTTTTTACATATACGGAGCCGTTACCACAAAATTGAGAATAAAATTTTTCATTAGTTATCAGCTATTTTATCGCTTTGGTAAAAGCCCTTGAATTATGAGAAACTACTAGGGCTAGTCATCCATATTAGATCAGTTTTTCCCGCCAAGGGAAGTGCTAATATTGACATAACAAAGAGACTGTAGTTAATCAATTTATTCATGAATGAGTCGTGAGGTTTCCGTGGTATGCGCATTCTGATGACAGTGATGTTACCAGATTTCTCTATATATTTCCAACTTCATCTATAACAAAAAAAACATCTCCTTTCGGATAATGAGGAACTGTTGTGACGATAGTTACTTCATGATTCATTGAATTAAGAATTTTCAATAAATTTTTCAGTCTTGTAACTGCTCCACCAATATCTGGCATAAAATATTGAGAAATGATACAAATACGAAGCAATCTTACTCATACCACATTTTTAAGATATTATCTCATTATGATTCATTTCGAGGTCAGAATTTAAAATAATTTATTAAAATTGGCTCCATTTTTATTGACTACCAAGGTTTACTTTGGTATCAACAGGACAACGCGTTATAGCTTTAATAAATGATATCTTCTAATAGCTCCAGAATTATATTGGCAATTTGAGCCTCACCGTTTTTGACAAAGCGTTCAGGTAGGTTGGAGTAATTTTTCCGCATTTCTAAGACTAGAGGGATGTATTTTTTCCATTTACCTTGAAAATACTCTTCAATTGAGATACCCATGCCAATTCCAAGGTTTTCAACGACTCTTTTAATGAGAATAGATTCTGTTGTTTGAGCGAAGTCGACTCCTAAAATTGGAACATGTGAACGGATGGCTTCAGAGACAGAACTATAGCTAAATTTTATGAGAGCAAAATCACTACAAGCGATGTAATCTTGACCCTCAGGATCTAGAATCGGGATAGTTCTTACATTATTACTCGTATTAGTAGGTTGTCCTCCAAGAATGAATGCTGTCTCATTCTTATTTTTCCATTCTTCTTTGAATGGATTCTTAAAAGATCCCCCTGTTCCTGAATAAATGATGTGTTCAAATGAATCCAGATCTAACAGCGTTATCATCTGTTGTTTAGTACGTGTTGGATTTCGACTGACTAAATTAGTCTCCATCATGGTACAATAAACCGTGTTGTCCAAATTAAATGGTAATATCAGTCCAAGTGACGCCTCCCGATAAGCCATCCAAATTGATTCAAGATCCTCTTGATGGAAAACAGGATTCTGATAAATATCGAACCAAGTAAAATTACTAATAGCAATACTAGGCACTTGTAACTTTTTTGCTAGTAGAAAAGGTTGGGGAGCAATATCAGAGATTATCAGATCAATCTTCTTTCGTTTAAGATAACAATATTCCTCAAAAAGATAGGAAGAATGCCAATTTTGGATCCATTTGTGAACATCCTTGGCAGTACTCCGATAGTCAATCTTTCCTGTTACACTATCCCCAATAAAGCCTATATCATTCGATTGTTCATTGAATTCTAAACGCTTTGGGTCTTCAAGGGTAGCAAACGATTTTTGGACTAAAAACAGAGGTTTGAAAGTGTGTATGTTAATTGAAATGTCTAAATCACATTCAAGAAGTGAACGTATGATTGCTATGCTTCGAGTAGCATGTCCAAAACCATGATCACTGATGAAATATGCAATAGTTGACATTCACATTTCCTAAAAGGTTACTTTTACAATTCCTATAATCCCTGGCCTCTTAATATTCATATTCTCTCTCTTTAACTGAAAATACTTGATGGTAACTAAAAAAATATTCGATCATATCTTTAAGCGTTGTTTCTAATTCGATTTTTGGTTTCCAAGGTATGTATTCTTGGATTTTTGAACTATTTGTTAAATGGATATCAAAATAATCTTTAGGTTTTTCTTCACAAACCTCTAGATCATGAATATTAAGAAGTTCTGTTAATTTATTAATTATTTCTTCAAGTGATACTAAATTGTTTGTCCCAATGTTAAAAATCTCTCCGCGGGTTTTTTGATTATTAAAAAGTTGAATGTAAGCGTCAGAAATATCTCGAACATCAATAAAATCTCGACTGGCTTTGGTGTGATATAATTTTAATTTATGTTTTCTAGATAC
>JAEOTI010000485.1 GCA_016839955.1 Candidatus Hodarchaeota archaeon
AAACTTCTTTTCAAGTTCAGATTTAGTACTTCTATAACTTGTTTTTAATAAGTCCCCTCGGTTGAAGACTCTAGCAAGAATTCTTCTAGTATAAGCATCAATAATAAATTCTGGTTGGTTCAAAGAATATAATAAAATCGCATCTGCTGTCTCTGTTCCAACTCCATTACAGTTTAAAAGGTCCTCTCGTGATGGTTGACCGTTTTTATTAACAAAAAGTCGTGAGATTGATCTTAGATACCTTGATTTCTGATTATAAAACCCTGAGGGTCGAATAAGTTCCTTAAGGAGTTCAATATCTACATGAAGGACTTCTTCAAAAGATTTTATTCTCTTCTTAAGAGAATTCAGTGATTTAGCCACATTATTCCAACTAGTATTTTGAGTCAAAATTGCTCCAATTGTAATCTCGAAAATTTCTTCCTGAGTCTTCTCTGGTTTTAACCAAAGACTCCACGCGGCTTTATGTGGATAAAATTCCTTATACGCACGCATGAGTTCCTGATAGAGAGGTATTAAGTCTGGCAGGAGTGAAAAACCTCATTAATCTTTCAAATTTTAGTAGAGTATTAGTTTCTGGTCCTTTTATTGAATTTCTTCCTTCCAAATAAAATCAAAGTGATTAAAATTATATATTCTACAAAACTAATGGTTCCTGATGACTTCGTTTGTGGTTTAGGTTTCAAAATAGTACTATATTCGATTTCACTTGAAGGAAAATCTTCAGGATTGTCATAGAACCACGCTGGGTGGTATTGATACGACCTAAAGAGAGTCAATTGATCATCATAATGAGGATTGGAAACATTACCACTTTGACCTCCAGGTAGTACAGAATAAGCTGCATAAGCACTATTATTGACAAGCCGTGCTAAATCATAAACAATTCTCTCACTCGGTCCTCCACGTACAATTGGACCCCCAGCAGCATTAAGTGTATTTTCTGAGCCATCCCAGGGAAAAGGTCCTCGATTCCAGCTCTCTAATATATCTCCTGCTAAGTGGTCAATTTGCATCTGATGGTATGTTCCCCATAACCACTCGCTCATATTAGATGTCGCAAAAAATGCTTCTAATGAGTCTAATGTCTCATCTAAGGCTATAGCAACAATATGATCAACTGTTTCATTTATATCGATCGTCTCAACGTCATCAAACCAGGAAATAGACTCATTATTTTGGACAAAATATTCAAAATTATTCCATTGTGGGTAAGGTAAACCCGTAGCATTCATTGCTTCGTATTCATCGTGAAAAGTAAGATCGATAAATATCTCCATCCACCAATGCCAAATTGTTGGGGCTACAAGATCTTTTAACATAGATGCATTCCATTGTGAGATAATGGTAAGTGCTTCTTGCCTTTTGGTGGTATTGGCTGGAATAGAGAGAAAGCTAGGGAGAAACGATTGAGCTGCGGTGTCAATATTATCACTTTGAAAATCCTGCATAATTTTGAGTGTTGCTAAATTATCATCGTCTAGAGCTCTGAGAAGCTCATTAATCCTTCGAGCACGATAACCTGGAGCAAAAAAGCTTCCAAGGACATGAGAATATTGTGGACCTGCTGTTTTTTGGTTGACAGATGCAAAATATCCTTGAAACGGGTTTTCTGCAACGGATAGTTCTTCATAGGGGATATATCCAAGCCAAGGATTTTCATTAGCAGAACCATTATAGGGTACTCGTCCCCAGTAACCCGCAGAGGTGTTTCGGATAGGATACTTACCAACTGGTCGCATAGCTATATTCCCGTGAACATCTGCGAATGCAAAATTCTGAGCAGGGACTCCCCAAAATTTCTGTGCTTCTTTGATTGCTGTTAAGTTATGAGCTCGATTGATGTAATATACTGCTTTGAGCAATTCATCGGGGACATCATTACCTGTCCATCGTAGGGCAACTGGGAGATCTTCAGAAACGCCCTCGGGTCTAAACGATGAAATTATTGGTCCATGATTTGTTTTTACAACAGTTTCATTTCGTGGATTTTCCCCTTTGATCTTGATAATTTCTGTTTTCGTCTCAAAAGCTTGCCAGGATTTTGAAGTATCATTCCAATATTCGTTAGAGTTAGCAGGGTTTGTTTTATAGTAGTAGTAATCACAAACATCTGCGCCCACATTTGTATAGCCCCAAGCAGCTTTCGTATTATGCCCTGCTATAATTAAGGGAACACCTGGAAATGAAAATCCGTAGACATTAAAATCAGACTCTAGAATAACCTGATGTATTTCGTACCAGATTGGTGGAAGAGTCCACGAAAGGTGCATATCGTTAGACAGGAGCGGATACCCTGACTGAGTGAGATTTCCTCCAACAACCCAATTATTTGATCCAGTGAGCCCGATATCAGACAATTTCCATGTTTTGCCAGGGAAAATATCTAATTCTGTCGGTATTGAATTTAGAATGTTCTGATAGGTTTCTGTCAGCTGATCAAGATTTTTGGGATTCTCAGTTGTTGAAAAAGTGGTCGTATACGTTGATGTATTTGTGTAATTACCAAAATTCGGTAAAACTGGTATAATTCCATATGTATTATTCAAAGGAAATAATTCTTCGACAATATCTTCACCAAATTGATTAGTAGCCAATCCAATTAACAAGTCGTAAGTTTGTCCAGCTAAGTTCCATTCCATCAATTTTCCCCAAACCAAACTATCAACTGGTTTCCAAGGTTCTGGTGTATAAAGAAGAAGCTTAAATTCAACTGGGAGGTTTTCACTACTAGTTTGACTAATAAAAGAGTTTACTCCTTCACAATATGCATCCAATGCTTCTATAAAAGGTTTCGAAGAGGGATCAGATTTAAGGAAATTATAAGTGGCTTCTGCAGATTCATACAAACCTAATCTGCGATAATAAACATCTGATGAATAAGATCCTAAACCTAGAACTTCTGATAGACAACCTGAAGCGATTCGTCGAAACATGTCCATTTGGAATAATCGATCTCGCGCATGAACAAAGCCTGTTGCATAGTATAAATCACGTTCATTTTTTGCATAAATATGTGGAACACCCCAATTATCAATTAAAATCATTGATTCCCCGTAGGATTGTCTTGATGCTTCTCCTTTGGTTTGTTTCGAGATTCCAGGTGTAAGAAAAGAAAAAGATAAGAAAATTAAAATAGCTAAAGTTTCCTTTTTTAGGCTAAATTGCAAAAAACATCCTCTCTCGTACTATTATTGCGCTACTAATACGTATTTGTTAAAATCTTTCTCTTTTTTTAGTAAATTTATCTGCTAATAGGAAATTATTACTTGTTTTTAGGGTAAAATAACTCATATACAGCCGCATACAACACCGATTTATAAAAAAAAAAGATAAATTATCTAAACAGCCGGTGAACCTATGAAACAGCGATGTGTCCAGCTCGATGATAAGATTATGAATTTGATTAGACAGAATAGTAAATTTGAGAACGGAAAGAAGTCATTTGCTTTTCCTGGAACAAAACCTCAATATCGCCGTGAAAAAGAATTCAAAATAAAACATATGAAATTAGAATTCAACATTAATCCCG
>JAEOTI010000486.1 GCA_016839955.1 Candidatus Hodarchaeota archaeon
AACATGTTAGATGTAATTAAATTAAATCCCACTACTAGTAGATAACGATAAATAATGAATTACCAATATTATCAAGAGGAATTTTTTATAAAAACTATTTCAATGTTGTTTTGAGTTTTAACAAAATTGAAATACTATTAGATTCCAAATAAAACTATCATAGGATGATTCCAGACGATTCTATAGAGGGGGGGTATAAATTGAGAGAATTTAACTCACTACTGTTATAAAAAGGATAGAAGAGAATCTAATCTCTCACTGGTAGTAGGAGGTTAAAATAATTTAATTTCACTTTGTACCTAGTGAAAAAGATATGAAACAGAACGAAAAGAAAATATGGGTTAAAAATAAGATTAAAGGAAAAATGATTGTAATTGATGGCTGTAATGTGGCATATTGCAATGACTATCTAAGTAAGAACGGACATGTGACTCAACCAGAAGTCAACCAGCTTGTGACTGTAGTAGAGTATTTTCAAAAATTTGATTTTGAAGTTTTAGTTTTTATTTCTTCAGCTTTAAAATATAAAATTGATGATTGTAATAAAAAAGATAAATTTTCGTTTAGAGAATTTTTAGGGAAGAATATATCCATTCAAGAAACCCCAGCAGAATTTGATGATGATTTATTTATCTTGGAAACTGCAGAGAGATTTGGGGCATATATCCTCTCTAATGATCGTTTTTGCCGCTATAAGAATCTCTACTACAAAGTCATATGTCGTAAAATTCCTTTTATGTTTATTAAAAAACAACTCATTATTCCGAAAGGGATTTTGTTTAATATAATTAAAAGGAGGGTGACAAAATGAGCCACATTTTGAATATTGCAAGATATATTGCTATTTTAATTGGTTTTAGTCTCTTGGTAGTTCCTATATTAACATTATTACGGAAATTTTGGAATAAACCAAATATCCAAAGAAAATTTACTCCCGAAAACCCATGGTCTTCGTTAATCTGGCTAACTTTGGTTATTCGTGATGGTTTACCTGAATTTCGGGAGAAATCGCGTCATCTAGTGATAGATATTGATGAATCTATTCTCCTTTCAAGTGCTCTAAGTGCGCTGCTAATGATTTTAGAATCAATTGAATTTATTGATAAGTGTCAACCTCTACTTATAGAAAACAAAAACAACCTTGCCATTTTTATGATTTTCCGAGGAGAACGAGTTTATATTTTCGTCACTCATCCTAAAAACAAATTTGTCTTTAAACCATATTCTAAGATATTCATTCGCAGTTATGAACGATATTCCTCTCTTTTTGGAGGTATTGCTGAAGATGATTAAAATGAGAGATTACAGTGGGTTTAAACCCGAAGATTTTCGGTTTAATCGTTTGAATGATGGGTGGGCAAAATTAGCTTTGCGAATGAGTTGGGTGCAAGTTGTACTTTTTCTGTTAATAGCTCTTAATTACACGGGATTAATGATCCTCACTCCTTTTGGAAGCTTTTTTTTAACGATTACTGTTACAGCTGTTGGATTTATAGTAGCTCTTGCATGTTCAAGATCAACCCTGTTTGCTGGTGGTCAGAAGCTACCGTATCTTATTTGTGCAACAACAGCTGTTTTTTGCACGTATGTTGGTTATCTTTTTCTTTTGTTTCTTTACCTTCCTTTGTTTATTCCAATAGAAATAAACGTTATAAGATTAGTTCGAGCTTCCCTTTTTGTTATACTCGGTTTAGTCTTTCATCTTTGTTTTAAAAAACGAGGCTCGCTAAAGGTTTTCTCAGCGATGATAGCGCTCTTAATGCTAATGCAGGACTTTTTATGGGGAACATACAGCTTAGAGAAATCGATAATTGAATGGTTCGTAGAAGAACTTAAGAGTTTATTAGCTATAATATAAGAATTGAAGGGAAATGCATTATGAATAATGAGAGCAGATATCAGAAATATGCTCAGGATTTACAAGATTTGATAGGGATTGGAAAAGATATTACTAATCGTGAACCAATTTTTCAAGAGCTATTTTCAATTTTCTATGGGTGGGATTCTAGGACTGGACTGAAATCATTTTCACAAGAACACTTTTTTAATCACAAAGCAGTAAATCCAGCAGAAGAAGGATGGTTACAGCGTTTTAAAAGAAAAGTAATGGACAAAACAGGACCAAAACTCAGTGAAATAATTCTTAAATCGTTGTATGAGTTCCAAGAAGCTTATTGGATCAAATTAATGGAGGTTTTACCTGATAAGCATCCATTTAAACAACATGTGCCTAGAAAATGTAATTTTTTTGGAAAATTAACTGTTACATCAGAAACCAATTCTCTTATCAAGACTATTTCTGAAGATGCTGAAGAAATACTATGGGATGTCCTCAAATGGTTAAGAGATCCTGAAGACCAACTAGAGAAACCCGATGAAATAATCTTCAAAAGAGACCGCCCAAAACATGTAGAAAAACCTCCCTATTACCTTGAACTGTTGCTTTTGTTCCTTTTGGGCTTTACTCATCAACATAAATTTTGGATTTCCAATGAATTTATTGAACAGGTGCTCCTTGTTGAGGAAGATCATGAAAATCGGCCGCGAAGGGATCAAGAGAGGGCTCTTAACAGCCGCAAAGCATATCTTAGTGAAGAAAGAGACTTTTTAATACACGATTTACAAAAAAAAGTTAATAAGTCATTAAAAATAGGAAGGGCTACTTACAAAGACGCACCATGGCATCACGAAATAATTCTTGAATCTTCCCTGCAATACAGTGAAAAAGACGAAATGTTTTACCGATTTGACCGCAATAATTTCTGGGAGAGGAAAGACACACCGTTAATTCAAAAATTATTCTGCTCATTAACAGCATTACTATGTATTTGGTTTGCTTACAAATATAAATATTCTAAAGATCCTAAATACAACCCCTCAACGATCATGGAACCATTTTTACCACGTAAGATACAGATATTAACTGAAAACAGAATCTGTAACTTATTGAAAGAATATTTATTACAAGACCATTTTAGAGTAATTTCTTGGCAACTTCCTGATACCTGGCTTAACTCCATTCCTCTAATACCAAAGGATCTTTCACTTTATAAACTCCCTCAACCTATCAATTCCAATAGTGACCCCGACTACTGGTTCCAAGAATGGCAGAAGAAATGGTATACTGTAATTACCTCAGAAGAGAAGGAAAACTGGTTAAAAAACCGTCTTTCTGTTCTTTTTAATGGTATCAGAGGTCTTGCCAATAGCTGTCTATCTGATGTACTGCTTGCAGTTCCTCCTCTTGTCTCAATCTTTAACGCTCTTTGGCATAGTCTTGAGAAAGACAGACGCGCGGCAATATTTTCAGCATCAGGAATGGGAAAAAGCCGTATTATTCTTTATTTAGCAGCAATATGGAAGAAAGAATTTCCTAATGGTTATATCTTCTTATGTGAAAGTCCTTCCTCCTTGTTTGAAGACCAATGGATAGGGTTCGAAAAATTCCTTGATTATCTTCCTCAAAGAATTGATAAAATACCAGTTTTATTAATATTTGAAGATCTTCACCAGAAAGGAAGAGCTAATGAAAAGATAGAGCAACTCATTAACAAAAGGTTTGTATCAAATACATACTGGATTGGTAGTTATACCACCTCTAGAAACCTATTAACGTTAGATGAAGAGATGTTTGAGGATATTTGGTTCGATTCAAATTATAAAAGAAGGAATATTCAACACATAAGTCAAGGATGGAAAAATTGGAAACTCTTTTTTAAAGCATGGTGTCAATGGATCGATGATACAACTGATTATAAGATCCCATTAAATGTAAATTGGGAGACTATCACGTCTCCTTGGGAAGTTACATTTAGAATGGGACAGCTAAGGCAGAAAATACATGAATATTTCCAAAAATGCCCAGCGAAGAAACCTCTCTACTGGCTGCATGCGGCACTTTTTCTCCTGCACGATGAAAAACCATTTCCTTTGGATGAGCTCTTATATGTCTTGCAAAGAGGCCCAGGTAAACAGAAAGAATTATTAAAACAAATATTAGGAGGGAATGAACAAGATTGGAAAAATAAGCTAATTGAACTGATCGATGAGTGGGAACGGCCCTCACATCTAGAACTGCCTTTTTCTATCAGATTTTTACCACCACGGCCTCCACAGAACACTATCTTTCCTAAAAGAAGAGTTGATTTCTTCCATCAGAAATTAGCTGATGAATTATGGTCAATGGACTCACAAGAGTTAGAGCAAATCTTAGGGTTCCTTAAATGCGCATATATAGGATTAGAACAAGCTTTGGAAATATTTCCAGACAAAGAAAATGCTCAGATAATCACATATGCAGACAAACTCAGACGTTTTACTATACAAAACAGGAAGATTATTGGAATTGACCTTTCTAACTTCCCATCTGTATCTGATATTACTCCATTAGAATCTTGTGAGGATATCCAGATACTTGATCTTAATTGGACGAAAGTGGCTGATTTGAGTACTCTGAGGTTATTCAAAGACCTTCGAGAACTATACCTTAACAGGACAGAAGTGACTGATTTTAGTGCCTTAGATTACTGTGAGAATATCGGGGCACTTACCCTTAATAGAACAGAAATCTCAGATCTTGAATTAATGAAATTAAATGGCATGAAATTCTGGAAAAACCTTCGAGAACTCCGTCTTGCAGGAACAAAAATTAGTGATATTACACCATTAAAGTTCTGTCCGAAAATTCAAGTCTTAGACCTTAGTATTACTGGCATTAAAGAGATCAGTCCATTGAAACACTGTAAAGATCTCAGAATATTAATCCTCAACTGGACACAAGTTTCATCGGTTGATACTTTAACATCCTGCAAAAATCTTCGGATTCTTGATATAACTGGGACAGCTGTTAAAGATCATAGTATTCTTCTGAAATCTATCAAAAAACTCAGAATCTATTCTTCAAAAGTAGAAGAAGCTAAGATAAAGATACGCGTATTGATAGCTACA
>JAEOTI010000487.1 GCA_016839955.1 Candidatus Hodarchaeota archaeon
ATTTATTTTGATCGTTACACAGAGATTAATCTAAGCGTAATATCTATCGAAAAATACTATCTAGAATTTGAGGTGTATAATGGAACAGCTGTTAATCAAGAAAGTGCTGGACTTGAAGGTTGTATGATAACTGTGTATAACACTACTACCACAGTTAATACAACTTATACGAATAATACTGGAAAAGTGAGTATTGAATTAAATCAATCAGGAATGTATAATATCAATGCCTCATATCTAAATTATTCTTGGAATAAGGAAATTAATATCAACCCATTACAAGAGACGACAAATGTAAAAATCCCATTAGGTAATGTTAAACTCGAGGTTATAACTAAAACAACAAGTAATAATTCAATAATGAAGACAAGTATTACTGTATTTGGGGTAAATGAATATTCGGAAACGATGCTAACTGACAATCAAGGAAAAGCCATTTTTTTCGTCCCACTTGGTAATACAACAATAAAAGTAAAAAAAATGGATTTTGAGGGTGAATATTCCTTTTCTTTCAAAGAGAGCCAGATATTTCAAGTAGAAATTGTGTTTGATCTTACAGCAACGTTAAAAATCACGGTTGTAGATTCAATTGGGTATCCAATACCGGGGGTGACAATAACAGGAGTAAATGAATTATTTGGAAACTCAGTTGTTGGAATAACAAACGACCAAGCAGAAATATCCTTCTATGATTTAGTATGGGGTAATTACTCCATAGTAGTGACTTTCCGAGATTATAATCAGACTTTTTTTATCGCATTTGCTGAAGAAGAGGCAAGAATAACTCTGGGTTTATCAATTATATTACCACCAGAATTTTTTTCCGATTCTTTTTCAATTACAAAGTGGAGAGGACAAATTAACATAAATATCATCCAATCTTCACAATTTTTGTCTGGATTCTTAGCAACGACTTTACAAGTTATCGAAACAACTTTTAGTGCTTTATTAATAGCTATTGCAGGCCTTTCATTATTTAGTGTTTCATCAGTAATTTCACATCCAATTACTACAAACTATAGAAACCTGTTCATGGTTAAGACCATTGGAGGTTCAACCAAGCAAGTTAACTACATCATAGTATTTCAAATGGCTTTTATTGGACTTATTGCTTGTTTTACAGGGTCTATAATAGGAACAGGGATAATGACAAGCTGGAGGTGGGGAGTAAATATTGGGGGATTGATAATCAAACCAACAGCAAATATCGGAATAATCATTGGTATAGCCATTGCATCGGTTTTAGTAATCGTTATGAAATCAAAACAGACCGTAGAAAGTGTTTTAGGAGACAGAGAGACTGAAATCATATTTGAACAACAATTTGCCCAAATTGAAGCTGAAACACCTCAAGAGACTAGAAAACAGAGATTATATGATTTTTGGGGGAAAATCAAATCTGACATAATGTTCAGTCGACAATTTGACTACATAAAAGCTGAGGCACCTCAATTCATTTTGACACAAAGACCAAGATTCTTGTCTCCGTTTCTTGTCGTGTGTGTATTCTCAATATTTATTAGAATCCCTCTAATTCCGAATGTTGCTGGTGCTGATGGGTTTCTAGTGATCTGGCAGGCTCAGCAGATACTTTTAGACAAAGCTCATTTATGGTTAATTCATCCCTTGTCCTATTTTGGACTTTTTCCATTTTCTGGATACCCAATTGGAACACCCTTTATTTTTGCTATTTTGTTAACCATAACGGAAGGGGATGTAACAACTGCATCTTCACTTTTCGTATTAGGATTTTGCCTGGGATCCAGTTATACTTCAACTTTACTGATGAAAGAATTCAGCGATGAACCCTTAGAGATTATTATCGGAGGAATCCTATATACAAGCATACCTATCTTGTTGCGATTCACATATTTCAGTACTACAGCAAGAACTCCATTCTTGATCCTTGCGCCGTTGTTTTTCGTGTATCTTAATAGGTGGAGAATGAAGTATAAAATAACAGATTTAATTAAGCTGATATCAGTATTATTTATTTTATTCCTATTTCATAGAATGGCCTTACCATTTCCAGTGTATTTCCTTGTGACTTTATTTTTCGTTTTTTGGATAGGAATAATGAGAGTAATCTCTAAAAACACCAGAATATCTTTTTCGACCTTATTATCATTGCATTTCGTGGTGTTAATCCTTATTATCTGGCCAGTGTTATTCTTATCTAGCCTAGATAATCCAATTGTACCAACAAATTATATCGATACTTTTGATCTAGGTTCAGAATCCCAGGAATTAAACATTATTGCACAGGAAGTTGTCGATTTTGGAATGGCTTGGGGATTAATTCTTTTCTTTGTTTTGATTGCCATTGTTAACGGATTTCGGAAATCAGATCAAGAATTGCATGTTAATCAACAACTATCTAAGTTATTCTTACTTTTCCTTTTTACCCCCTTTTTATTAACGTTGAACAATCCAACATATGTAGCATTTGTACTGCTGCCAATTCTTACTGTACTTGGAGTAAAAGGCTTCTTTGAAATAATATCAGGGACGTATTTCCGAGCAATTTATGGTTGGATAATTGGAATATTCTTGATAATCCTCTGGTCATTCATTTATGAAACAATAAGACCTATCCCTTCACTTGTACCCCTTTTTTGCAGTATTGCAATTATTTTATTCCTATCACCGTTTATTAAGAAAGTATCAGAAATAGTAATACCTTCAAGAGCATTGAATAATAAACAAATACACAACCTATATGTTATACTCTTCCTGATAACCATAGTGACTCATTCTTTTGTTCTTGTTCAGGTGAGATTAACAGCTCCATCAGAAGATTATTTTCCACTCAAATATGTGTCTGATGAGGAAATTAAAATTGCTAATTTTCTAAAATCTCAAGGATTTGGGTTTTTCAGTGCTTATCGAAACTCTGACTTGGAAATCAGAATAGCAGCTTACTCAGGTTGGTTATGTTTTGAACATTCTGGAATCATGTTAATACTCACAGGAATTTTTCACAATGAAACTGTTATTCAGAATGCTACATTGTTACCTCTAAACGAGTGGTTTGAACAGTATATATTCAGGTACTATCATGAGGATCCTTTGTATGATAAACCATTGCGCGTCTGGAGAGTACTTCTTAACTCAGGATTTGAATCCAGTATAAGCAGAGAAATAATCGAGAAAACTCAGCTAAAATACTTTATAACAAGGAAAAATGATTCCATTGCCTTCGATTCTGATAATAATGAATTCTTTTCACCATTCATTGATACACTGAAGACTTCACCAAATGCGATTAATGTTTTTGAGACTGAACGGCTTACAGTTTGGGAGATTAATATCTAATTGTCATTAATGACTCAAGCAATTTAAACAAAGTATTGTGAAGCAACCTCAGATCTGACAAAAATTGATTTTTCACTTATGGGTCTTGGAATTTCCTTAACCTTCCTAAATTCGATTTTCATGCCCTTACCAAGATGTTTTCGTATAACCCTCTTTAAATCCTCAATCTCTGATTCTGAAAAACTCGAGTTCGGAATTATTTGTACTTCAACATAATTTTGATCCTGCTGATGTACAAAGTATTCATTAAAACCTCTTACAACTTGAAACAAATGTGGTATGAATTCTCCAGGGATCAGTGTTCCATCAGTTGCTCTAATAAAGTCATGAGTTCTACCAATTATTCTTTTGATGGTTGAAAGCGACCGCCCACAACTACATCTCGAAGTGTCAAACTCTAAAACATCTCCATTTTCATATCTGATGAATGGCATAGCAAAGCTATCAAGATCAGTGATCCTTGAAGGATACATGGTACGATTCTCTACAGCCGGTTTTTCAATAATAACATGTTCATCAAAGATATGATAATGAGAGGCTTCTTCACATTGGGCTGCCAGTGCATATATTTCGCTACAACCATATTGATCATAAACCTTTGCGGAAAAAGCTTTTTCAATGACTTCTCTTTGAAAATCAAACAATCTTTCAGCTGTTGTTTGACAAGTGATAATATTAGGTGCTTCATACCCATTTTTAAGCATGAAATTTGCTATAATCTGCAAAGTAGAAGGATATCCACGAATAAATCGGATTTTTGAATCCTGAATCCACTTACAAAGGATTTCAAGATTAATTGAAGAAAGCTGAAAAGCAGGAAAAAGAACTTCATTTGTCCAAAAAGATTTTATTCGGTTAGATATTGTTTCTTTTTCAAGGAAACCTCCGAGTGAACCTCCAGCGAGAGCTAGTCTCTGTTCACCAATCCTCATCCCCGTCCATTCCCAATGTCTAGACATAGAGCCCCACGCCCAGCTTTTGGAAATTTTATCTCGGATAAACTGGAGGGGGTGACCCGTTGACCCTCCTGTTCTTCCCCTCTGCGTGTGGTGCTTTTTTCGTGAAATTGATAAAAGATCCTTAAACTTACACCTTACAATTTCTTTATTCAAGGGAGGAATTGTTTTTAGATCTTCTGCAGATGATATTCGAGTTATGTCGATTTTATGTTTCTTAAATAACCTATGATAATAAGGAACAGTTTTATCTGCGAACCTTATAAGAAACTTCATTTTTTTTTCTTGAAACTCTCTTATCTTATCTTCAGACCAGAACTGACTTTTTCTCAAGAATCTCAGACATTGTACAACTCTTGTTCTAGCTTTAAAGTCATTTAAAGGAAGAATAATACTCTCGAACATGAAGTCTCTCAATAAAATACTTCCTTCGCATTTCCATTACTGATTATGTGCCTGACCCGTGCCCTATCGACTCTTTTAAGAGTTTAATTCCAACCATTGGGCCTGAGAAATTTTCTTGAATTCTTTTTAAGCCAAGCTGATTGATCTACTCTTTTTCCGTTAATAAAGAAGTCTAAATCTTCAAATTCCTCAAGTGAAGTTAATTTGAATTGTCTGAGCTTGAATGCTCGGATTAAGAATCTGATATCTTTGGGATCATAACCTATTAGCTTTGAAGCCAAGATATCTACCGCGACAGGGTCAAAACCTCCAAAAATGAGTCCTAAATTATTGGATTTTGGTTCTAAGGGGCCATTACCTTCTCCTGCTACTATAGCATCAACGATACTTAACAAAATTCTTTGTTTCTTTTCTTGTAATTCACCCTTCGTATCTGAATGTAGAATAATTTTCATTATATCAACGATTGTTCTATCAATTGTTCTATTCCCTTCCCACCTTCCTTGTTTCACTTTATCTGGAAATGGTTTGATAACTGCAGAAATTTCCAGTAAGGCTCGAAAAAACAGAGACATATTTCGTGAAAAAAAGGATTGATGATGATTGGAAAAATCCTTTAATCTACTGATCCAATTCTTGCGAAGAGATGGATTTGGATATTCATCCCCTCCATCATTCGGAGTACCAGTCGTGTAGTGGGGTAATCCATCCTTTTTGCCACAGAGGCCGATGAAAGACTTCATTGAGTTTGTTAAACCAGATAATTTGTGTGTTTTTATTTTAGGTAAAGTGATTATTAAATCTGCTTCGAAAAGGGAATTGCAGATTAAGTATTTATGATGTCCTTCATAATGATAATTCTCCATTTCCAATGGATCGTATTGAGTTACTCTGAAACGATTAAAATAGTCAATAGGAAGGTTATTAAACTCACTAAATTGACCCAAATCTACAAGCGTGTATCCTCTTGGATCACCATCTAATTTTTCTCTCTTCGGTACCTTGGAGAGTGTTATTCCCTTTGTACTTTCCAATCGAAAGTCAATAAATTCAATTTTGTTTCCATATTCAATGTTATCATAAAAATCTAAGATTTGATTTATTCCTGATTGAGTTCTTATTTTTAAAATGTCTGCACCTTGTATTGGGGAATCTCCAATTATGACAGTGCCTTTTCCTTTCTCAATTGCCTTTAGACAATAATCAGTAACCGCACGAATGTATGATCCATGCGTTATTAATACATCAGGATCAGCTTCAAGAGTAGGAGACCAATGATAGACAAAGTTTGGTTTGATTAGGATGACAGAATCAGGATTTACCAAATCTGAAATAGGATTCCATTCAGGCGATCCAAAATGGTTACCATCTAGAGATAGATCATAGAATAACTCTCGAACAGCCTGATAGATTCCATTTTCTTTACAGAAATCATTTCCCAAGCTGTACTCAGGGAATTTCACAGGTGGATGGAAAGGGGGTATAATTTGATGATAGC
>JAEOTI010000488.1 GCA_016839955.1 Candidatus Hodarchaeota archaeon
AGATGTGGCTGCTAGGAAGCGTTTTTTATCTTTACAAAAACGAGGTCTGTTAAAGGTTGAATTAGTAACAGAAGTCAAAGATTCAGAGATATTCTTTGGACGATTTGATGTTGTTACAAAAGATCTTGAATCTACTCAATTATTATTAGAAAGATCAATTAATTGTCCACGAATTAGAATAAGTTCTAAAACGACTGGTGAGTTCAATTTTTCTGCAATTTTCGCAGCAGAAGGATTAATTGCATTGGAATTTTGTGTTGACCATTTTAGAGAATGGAATAACAATGAAATTATAAAATCCCAATTTATTTTACTAACTGATGTATCTAAGCCAGCCACACTTTCAATACCAATACCTGAAAGAGTTACCTTTGAAGAAAAGCCAAAAGCAGAAGTTTTACGAATAATGACTCAGCATTTAGAACCCTGTGGTGCAATTTGTTTTAATTGTTCTCAGTATAAATCAGGATGTTCAGGATGTCCTTCTAGAGAAGATTGGGTTGGTTTGGTGTAAAGCACCTCTTAGATATGTCTAAAAAAATTAAGAATTTCCAATTCCATGTCGTGTTTTAACAGCTACTCCACGTGAAAAATCCATCATTTCTATATTCCCAAGTAAAGCTTTTCCAGATCCTAGAAATTCATCTTCCTCATTGACAACTAAAACTTCTTCTCCAACCCTAATATTAGGATCAGATTGTGTTACAAACTTATTAAAGACATTTCGTCCTTTTTTAACAAAAGGTTCTGCTTCTGCATTTACCACCACTCTCATTTGGGGAAATGGAAGACCAATATGAATTTTTTGAGCGAGAAAGAGGCTTGGAATGAGGAAAAAATCCTTAGCTCTTACAGTAGCAAGGAGTTCTGAATTCTCATCTACAAATCTTCGAAGAACATTAGTTTTCCGAGATAATTCTTTGAATGAGGTTTTAATCTTTATTCCTGCATTTTTACCGTATTGGAAATCAACCATTGCTCGAAAAGTGATATGATCTTGATTTAAGGCAGTATCTTTCATTTTTTTGTTGTTTGTTTGTAATTCCGATATTTTGATGTTTAAAGTTGGATCTACTATAACTTCCTCAAACAAAGGACCGTGTACATTCAAGAATTCTACAGCCTTTCTTTTTCCAATGTCGTGATTTGTTATACCGATAATGCTCTGGTAAAATGGGAACGTTTGGGAAAGTTCGAAAGGTATAAGACCAAAAACTGGAGAAAAAATTACCATTTGATCTTCTATTTCATCGGAAGGGATAGTATTATTTTCTACAACTCTTAAAATTCTTCCCCATGCGAAAAAACGTTCCTTTAACCGGCTGATTGTTCGAATAATTAGTGGTTGGTAGAGAAGCTCCTCATTTGGAAGAAAAAGACTTCTTCTCTTTCTTATTACTTCATAGATTTCGAACAAAGAATAATATTTTGGATTAAGAATTGCTCTATAGGCTTGCATCAGGTATGGATGACTTACAGCTCTTGAATGGACTAAATTAAGGAGCCTTCCATCATAAATTGCTTGTTTTATTGTATTAATTTCTTCAAAACTAACATAGAGATTATGTTGAGCAAGGAGTTTTTCTTTCTCCTCTTGATCACAGGATAATAGTTCGCTTGGACTATGTTCTAAGCAAATCTTACAAGCACAAGGAAAATGATTCATTTCTTTTAGATGTAGTGTTCCCATACTTGTTAAATAACGCCCGGATCTGGCATAAAGTGCATATGCTGCTGAATCAAACAAATCTGCTCCACATAAAACCGCCATAGATAGAAACATTGGGTGTCCTGCACCGAAAAGATGGAGTGGTTTTGAGCAAGGTAAACTTGATTTAGCCGCAAGAATCATTTTTACTACGATTTCAAACTGATATTGTTCCATTAAAGGAACAACACTGCCTAGAGCATAAATATCAAAAGGAAAAGTGCTCATTTTTTGAGAAGCTTGAGTAACAAGGTCAGGAAATGGTCCTCCTTGAACTGGTCCTACCCAATTGATCTTTTTTAGTTTTCTAATTTCTATACTTTCCTTAACTTTCTCCATTGTATTATTTAATGCTTCTTGATATTGCTCGTATGTTCCTCCTGCTAAAGGTTGATCGAGTGGGATGCCGAAATCAACACCAATATCTTCTTGAAAGCTACAAATTTCTTTATTTGTTACATCAACATATCCATATTCCATAAGTTGGAATGCACCAGAGTCTGTCATAATTGGTCCTTGAAATCCAATTAGATCATGAATTCCAAATTTTATTGCTTCATTTCGTTGAGTTCGAAAGAGAATATAGGCATTAGTAATCAGAAATTCAGTTCCACTTCGAATTAAATCATCTATAGAGAGAATTTGCCGATTAGGATTAACAACAGGTAACAATGTTGGAGTATTTACCTTTCCTCGAGAGGTTGTAAGTACTCCTATTCTTCCGGCTCCGTCTTTCTCTCTGATTTCGAACATTGATCTCAACTCACCCCTTTCAACCAAGGAATTTTTAAGATATTGATTAAGTTAGAAAAATTGATTGGGAGAGTATTATGGAGCGAATTAATGAATTTAATGGACCGTTTACTGTTAAAGAATTTTCAGGTGGCAAAATCGACTTAACTAAAGCTCGTGAAATTCTTGATGGTCTTGTTGTTACTGGAAAGCTACAATCTAGAAAAATCGCACGAATGTATCTTTATTGGAAGAAAGAGGAACCAAATGAGACAGATCATTACAAGGAAGTACTACTGCTTCAGGATGAAAATAAAAAACTAACAAATGAAATTAATAAATTGAAACAGCTTTTAAAACCTACTAAGGATGAAACAGATCCTGAATCAAGCCAATGGAAGGGGATCTGTATGGACATGGCTAAAACATTAGCTGAAATGCGTGGTGTGACTCTTACTGAAGTATTAACCTACTTTGGTATTGATTAACCTTCAGGAAGTTCTTCCACTTCTGGCTCTTCAGGCTTCGGAATATCAAGAGTTCCAGTTTTGATTCTAATCTCTCGATCCTCAAGTGCATTTTGGAGTTCCACAATAGCTTGACGTGAAGCTCTAAGTTTACTTTGTGCAGAGTTTATTTGTTCGAATAATTCTGCACGAATCCAATTGAAATCAAAATATTTCTTAAAACTAATATCATTAAGTGTCATGTTATGTGAGCGAACTGATTGACGGGTTTGTTTGAGTTCTTCGAGGGTTGTAATGTCAGCCAAGTTTCTAAAAGCATTATCCACAAATGATCTTACTACATCAATACTGGATATAGATGTCGCTAAAGAATTCGCATAAGGTGGCAACAACTTATCTTTCATCTTTGCATATTCATCTTTCAAATTCAGATCATCAATAAACACTATGGTTTCAGAAATTAATTGAGTCTGGTCTTTTTCTTCAGAAGTATACTTTTTGATTTCTTTTAGGACGTTATCTACGCCAATCTTCATTAAAGCTGAAGCAGCTTCGTCTCGAGGTATTCGGTCTTCATCCTTTAACCCAATTTGGATAAGAGGAAGAATTGCTTTATTAGATTTAATTTTTCCCAAAGCAACTGCTGATGATTGGCGAACCTTCAAAGTAGAATCAGATAAAATCGAAGTTAATGGGTCAACGGATTTTTCACTCTTAATCCTACCAAGAGCATCCGCAATTTCTTTTTTTACCTCTGGAGAAGGATCCGTTACTGAAGTGTTTAAAATATCAATTGCTTTCTTTGCTTCAAGGTAACCTAATGCTCTTACAGCATTAGCACGAGCGTCAGCGTTCTCATCTTGAAGATTTTCAATCAAGGGGTCGATAGCATTTTTCATTTGCTCGGCGGATAAATGTCCTTCAGAAGCCGGATCAGCAAGAACAAATAATGTCTCAGCAATCTTGGCTCTAAAATCAGGATCCTCATCTTTAAGAAAGGGTATTAAAGGCTGAATAACCTTTGGATTTTGAGATAATCCTAACGACTCTGCTGCACCAAATCTGACTGTCCAAAAATCTTTATGCATGCTTAATGCTTCAATTAATTTTGGAATGGCGATATCGGGATGTGCTTTTGCAGTCTCTCCTAGTTGGTTAACACCTAAAGCTCGTACAAATAAGTCATGACTTTGCAACGCATTTAGCATTACGCGGGTCATTTCAACAGGATCTTTGATTTCTTCAGCGTCTGTAATATCCTCAGGTTCAGACATTAGAAATTCAACCTCAAAGAATAATTAGATCAGATGATTTGTTAAAATAAGAATCTGTTCACTTTCTAGACTTCAGATTTCTGAAAAGTCTTTCTTTTATAATACTAAAAAAACCTGTTTCAAGATTCTTCAACCAACGTTCCAAACTGACTTTCTAATCCCTTCAAAGGATGGACCAAAAAATGACATTTAGTACAGCCTTTATCCTTATCATGTAACATTGTCTCTTCTTCTTCAACCTCCCCTAAGCGTAATGTGCCAACGACACCAGATAAGAGCCCCTGAGTCATTAAACAAACATCAATTAGAAGATCATCCATATTCTGTTCTTCGAATACGCAATCAACGGCAATTCGAATTTTGCGCCCTGGTAAGGATTCAAACTTCAAGTACCGACCTTCAGAGGGACGGAAATCAGAGATCCCCTTCAATATATTTGACCAGTTAACTTTGAGGTTTTTTCCAATTGCTCGACCGAGAGAGGTGAACACATCGAAAATCTTTTTATTAGCCGCTTGAACACCGCTACTACTCCCTGCCATAGCCTGAAGGCGATCAGTACTAAATTTTTGATATAATTCTGGTAAAAACATACCTGAAAAAGCTTGGCGGAGTACTTCAACTGGAAAAGCAGAGTAAAGAACATTAGTAATGCCTTTACAAGCAGAATCATCATATATACTTGTAGAATAGTATACTGTATCAGGAGGTAAAACACTCTGCAATTCAGCTAAGAAAATAGTTAATGATTTTGCAAATTCTTTCCGTTTATCTGGGTCAAATTTGTGCAGGAAGACAAATCTATTGGCCTGTTCTTGATTTTGATTTACTATTTTTTCAACTGATGCAAAATGAGCTTTAGCTTTTGGTAGATTTTCTCGTTTTTCAAGATCTACAACGTATATTATTGCTCTAACGTTACGGAAAATTTGGGGGTCAGATAAATGAGATTTTATATAACCTTCTTGGCCGCCTAAATCCCAGAGACTGAGTTCTTCGTGAAGGAAAGGTGTTGGTGGACTATCAACCGACATTAAAAGTGTAGGAGGGAGTTTTTCAATTTCCTCGATATCTGATTTTAAGAAACACCGATGGTGAATTGAGGTTTTTCCGGCTCCTGCTAATCCAAATAATATGATCTTTCCGCCTTTAAGGGCCGTTGAGGTTGATTGTGGCATAGGGATTAAGTCTCCTCCATGGTTTCTATATCTTCTGTAACGATATCCCAGATTTTGTTAACCAAATCCCCCTTATCTATCCGTCCACTATCAAAATCTCCCAAAAGGTTTTCTAAAGTTCTATCTGTAGAGTAAACTTCTGAACCAAGAACAGTTTCAGCTGTTAATTTGAATGATTCAAAAGCTTGGGGATTCCCATCCCACTCATCAATTAAAGTGTTGTAGTTCTTGTGAAATTGCTTATTTAAAATTGAAACGATTTCTCTATGGTTTTTTATTTTCTCGCTAATTTCAATTTCACTCGCTTGCTTTTCTTCTTTAGGACTGCTTAATACCCCGACAATGGTAATTGCTTTAGCTCCGTGATCAAAAAATAAGCGAATTTCACCAAGTCCAACATCCATAAGTTGAAAATCTTTTCGAACAGCCCGACTAAATGAAGCCATCGCCGCAAGAAAACCTGAGAAGAGCGCAGGATCAACTTCTAAATGTAAATCTGTATATTGATCAAAATAGAGAGGTAGCCCATCCATATTTGTTACAACAACTAAACTTACGGGCATTTTCTCCACATTCTTCTCTTAGATAATTCAGGCATCTGGATCTAAGCTTTAATCTAATACAATATTATGGAATTAAGGCTTCTTTTTAACGATGCTATTTGATTTTACAAATAAGTATTAACTAGATAAATTGATTTGTCAACTAAGAAAGGACAATTAATCTCTAAGACCTAAACTTGATTCCTCAACTAGTCGAATTCTGGACTTAAGAAATTCGATAGCTGCCTTGTTGTCTTGTGGCGCAAGACTTTCACTGCAATTTGGACATACAAAACCATGTTCGAAGGCCTCACCAAATAATAATTGTGGACAATCAACTTTTCCACAAGAATAAAGGAGATGGCGCTCTTCATAATCTAAACGTTGATTTAATAATTGTAAAGTTCGTGATTTCCGATGGCTAATTAAATCTTCAAGCCGTTCAGTTGATAAGCTCCAATTATACACAAAATAACCAGTATCATTGTCCCTTTCGCGACGGTATCGGGCAAGAAACCATTCATTTAAACGATATAATGCCCTACGTACCGCTTTAAGGGGGAGTTCTGTCCGATTCGCAATTTCCTCATCAGTAATTTCATAATTTTTTGTATCTGAAAGGAGGGTTTTAGCAACAATAACACATTCTTCTCCAAAAAGTTTGCCTAGAATCTTATCCAAAGCATCTGGTGAAATTTGTGACGATTTCGTAATAAACCACGCCTTTGGATAGAATTTAATCAAAAGGTTGTTAAAAACTATCAAGCTCTTCAAGAGCAGACAAAATCTTATCTGATTCTTTATCTTCTGGTTCTTTAACTTCTTGTGGTTTGGCGTAACCTTGAGCAAGGGCTTTTTCTAATCCTTCAGCAGCTCGTTTCATCTCATGGCGTATTGGGCCAAGTTTCGCATCTGGATCTGATACGAGAACGATAATTCCTTCTCCAGCTGCTACTGTCATAATTTTTCCCTCACCAAATTCCGCAACCATCACACCAAGTCCTCCAAGACTTAGAGTGTTGCCTTGCTCTTCAGATCCACAGAATACTGCTGCAGCAATTGCTCCAATACTCTCCAAATCCATTGTCGTTGTTTCTCTTACAAGTAGTCTTGTAACTGAGCTAACTGATAATCCTGTTTTGTCGCTTAATA
>JAEOTI010000489.1 GCA_016839955.1 Candidatus Hodarchaeota archaeon
GAATAATCATGTGGTATTTCGATTGTTACAAGTAAATTACTTCGCTTTGAAAGCTTAGCAACATATAATTTGCCAAAAGCATAATATAAGTACCTCTCTTCATTTTTTCTTTTTATTCTACCTCGTCCTGTCCAATGATAAGCAGCTAACTCTATTTCTAATGGAATCTCAAAATATCCCGTAAAGTCTAATGGTATCTTCTTTTCTACATGCAATACTGAAGAAATAAGATTTAAAACTTTTGAACTTTTAGCGACACCAACTAACTTTCTGTTTCGAAATTTCTTTAGTTTTTGAACTAATTCGTTAACTTTGAAGTGTGTTATACATTTTGTTCGTAATAATCCGTCTTTCATCACAAGTAATGGATCTTTATCATCCTGTACCAATTTATCAAAGATACAAGCAAACTCTGCTATTTCCATTGCAGTTCTCGGATTGTTTAATATTGTTGACGCGTCAAGGATAGAATCTATACCTAATAAATTGTTCATAGACTGAATTTCTGGATAGGAATCCAAAAAACTAAATTTCTCTGGTTCAAGTTTTTCACCAATGGGAACTAAAAATTTCATGATTTCGTTACCATAAGAATCAGCAATTATGATAAAGTCCATATCAAATGGATCAAAATTAATACCCATTTTCCCACCATCAAAGGATTTATAGGAAATAGGCACATAATATCCTATCGGATCCACAGGTACAAATTCTAGATCTTTAACCATTTCTCGTAATCTTTTGAATTCTTCAATTTGTGAGCGAAGAATATTCCGAAAATTTCCCAATGTCTCTAAATCAAATTCTAAGGAGGGTTGCAACTAGCTCGTTTCCCCTAGCTCCTTTCTATCAGTTTTTAGAAGTATATCTTCAGTACTACCAATCTCGTTAAATAAACTTTCTATCTATCAAAGGCGTTTTACAGCTACAATGATAACAAAATGAAAGAAAATTTTTCACAATTCTTTGAAACCAGGGTGTCTTCGCTAAATTTAAATAATAATCTCTCAGAAAAATGAACTGATTGAAAAGCTTTATAAAGCTCAGAAAAACTGTAATTGAAGAACCATAACGCAAATTGGCAATCAGCAATCTCAAATTAAAATCTAATTATCTAGAAATTCTAAAACAATACCTTCGAATGTGAATTAAGGAAAAGAAATTGAAATGAAGGCTTTGTGAATGAGTAACTGGAAGGAGTTCGAAGAGGAGGAAGAAGAGGTCATTCTTAAATGGTTAATAAGTGAAATCATTCTCCAATTGAAGAAACAAGAACGTCCTGGGGAATCAAGCTTTAGATACTTAACGCAAATCAAACTCCAAAAACTAATCTTTCTTGTCTCTGAAGATCAACGATTGGATCTGACACGTGCGTGGTATAAGTATGGAGGAATGATATTTGCTCCTTTTGATATACGAGAAGAAGCAACTTCATACTATTACAGAAGAAAATCTTTGACTCGAAAAGAATTGAATTTTGTGAGACAAATTCTTGGAAATAAAAGCATGAATGAAATTTCCTATCACGTTCAAAAATTGTATCCAGATATTATGTACAAAAAAACTGACGATTTCTTAGATCTTTTTTACGAAAAGAAGGCACCAAAAAAATATCAAAAGAAATACGAAGCTTTTCGATCTTTAATAAAATCTTATAATTCACTAACTAGTACTCAACATACAATCGATTTTTTTCTTCAGAAATTGCTTTCTACATTTAATCCTTGGATTGATATTAACAAATTCCAAAAGCAAGTCTCCATTTTCCATCAGGAGGTTGCAGGGATTTGTAATGAGGATGTCCTGGGTGAACTAATTGAATTTACAAATTTAATGGAAAAAATTGCTATTAAATTAACATGGACTAAGTATAAAAAAATTAAAATCGATTCTAATCAAACTGTCATCATTAAAAATTTTGAAAGGAGTTTTAATGATTCAGCTTGGAAGTTTATTGCATCTATTATCGCTATCGATACAGCGAAAGGAACTAGGGCGAATTTCATTAAACAGATGTTTATAAATCAAAGAGACAGAGAAGGGGAGACGCTTCCTTCTAAGAGACAAGAACAGGAAGAAATTCTTTCAGAATGCAACCTTTTACCAAATAATGAAATTTTGAAAGAATATTTCAATTCCAACTACAAAAGTATGTTTGAACAAGCAACGGGGATGGAAAGTTCGCAGTGACCACGACACAACCTAATTCATTTTTTCTGGATAGTAATATATTTCTTGGGGGCATACTTGAGTATGAGACATTTCATAGACAATGCAAAAGACTACTTACCTCTAAAAGCAATAATTACACAAGTGTAACTGTTCGTAAGGAAGTAACAAAAGTAATAGCAAGAAGAAAAAAATATTACAATAAATTACTTATTTCTAAATATCAGAAAACAGTAGATATTAACGAATATATTGAGAAAATCGCTTTATATGAGAGTGATGTAAATTTCTTGAAGAATATACGGAAATTCATAATTAACAAACTTCGAGGGGAAGACTGGTATGGGATGTATCGAACTCATTTAATGTTAATCGAGCAGATGTTTGATAAGTGTCTAGCTTCTGATGTTATAAATCCACTAATCAAAAAATCAATAGATAAGAAAGCGTTGAACGGGATTAATACGATCTTGAATAATAGAACTGATAGCCAAATATTGCTTGATATGATATATGAATTCAAAGCAAAAAATGAATTCATGTACTTCACCACTTCTGATTACGAAGATTTCATAAACAATGAAGAAGAGATTTTGCATTGGGTTTCAACATTTTTTAAAACACAGAATTTTTTCGGAATAATAGGCATTTCAAAAGCAATAAGCATCATAAAAGTGTGAAAAAAGTCTATGGAAAAAAATTACTAGAATGCTGTCTTTCAAAAACAATTTAATTCCAATCAAAATTAAATGAGTCTACCAAGGTGATCAGAGGGAATCTTGATAAAGCGATCTTAGATAATAAGTTTTTTATTAAACGTTGGGTAGAAGAGGATTTAACTAACCAAATCAATTGGTTAAAAAGTATATTGTTTAACAATCAGCGATTTGACAATAATATTGTGTCTCTTTGCGGAGAAATACTTGATCATTGTTTAGAGGAATATAAATTTCGAGTGAATTGCTCAGAGCGTCAATTGACGATTAGAATTTTATTCGGTTTTGAACATATTCAACGGTTAATAGCTTTTATTGTTGAAATGACGAGAACTTGGGGAGAATTGGAAAATTATTTCCTGTTTTTGATCGATGTTACAAAAGAACTAAGAAGAATCATAAATGCATCAAAAAGGTCTAATAGGGATTGGATTGATTTTACTGATGCTATTTTCAACAGAATGAATCATTATGATAGAATTGAACAGAAAATTGCCTCACTCACACTAATAGAGGATTTAACAAGGGATTGTCTTGAGAAAAACCTTGGTTCGAGAGACTTATTTGACCTTTCTTTGTTAGAAAGTCAAAAAAGATACCGAGAAGAGCTCAGTAGTTTTGAATTCGGAAAAAAGGTTTTAAAATTCGAAACAATTAGAACAGATACCTACAAAAATTTGAAGTATTTTTCGCGCTTAATCATTCCTACTGGGTTACGTAGACTTAATTTTGAAAGAAGAAATAATGATAAATTTTTCGAATTTCTAATCAAAGAATGCCTAACAATTCTAAATAATTATTGCAGCTATGCTGGAACCCGTAGATATCGTTTTAGATTGGGAGAAAGCCACCTGATTAAGTTGGTCAGATTGATCAATATATCCCCTCATTTGACTTTTCTAGAGCTTTTTGGTAATGTACCAATATTATCGTGGGTACTTACTTTTTTAGGATTAACTGTGACATCAATTGATTTTCATTTCACCCAAAAGCAAGGATCAGTTTCAAATCTTGTAGAGGAAGCATTTAATTCTATAAAAAAGGGTGATATAATCAGGTTCCGCCAAATTCTCAAGGATTTTGAAAAACTTGAGGGATTTGGAGAGGTTATCGAACCCGATATAGCATCTAATCAAATAAGTTCAGTTGGAACATTAAAAATAATTAGTTGGTTACATCCAGAGATAATTCATCGTTATAATCCTCTTTCATTAGATATTTCTGATCTTGAAGGAATATTAAAGGGTTTACCAAAAGACCACTATGATAGAATCTTCATTGATCCCCCATATGGCATAGAAACTAGTTACTTATCTAAAAAACTACGATTATTAATTGAAAATTCTATTGAAATAGTTAGAATTTGTGGAAAAACTGATTCTATTAAATGTATTTCAATTCCAGACCTAAGAAGGAGAAGAAAGGAAAGAGAAGCGATACGAAACGAGATACTGGGTATACTAGAAGATAAAAAGTGTTTTTTCACTCCTCCTGGTGTTAGAAGAAGATTTTTATTTTTTAGTTTTCATTAATGAAAATACAGCATGGAAAATCATCTCCTGAGATAGTTTACTTAGAAGTTCAAACAATTTTTCTTCTTAATCACGCTAGTCCATGTTACTTTCGATTTTTAGGCAAATTAATGATTTGATTTTATGAAGAAATTCATTCTTCACAAGATTAGAACACGCTTTTTCCGATTTCTAGAAAAAAAGTCAGACATTACCAAATATTCAAGGGATTTTAGTCAAATCAAGTTGAGGAAAATTATTTGGAATTTACCGTTGACAAAAAGATTAAATTTTCACCTCCCGAAAATAAGAAACAGACATCAAACCGAAACGCTCCTACTCGAAGAATTACGCTCCTAAAGCCAACTGAC
>JAEOTI010000490.1 GCA_016839955.1 Candidatus Hodarchaeota archaeon
AAACAAAGCATTTCCGATAAGAAAATGTCCAACTAAGAAAGGAACAGATATATCAATATTTGCTACTGGAGATTGTGTTTATTCTAGTTTGGAAAGCGCAAAACTATTAGAAAAAGAAGGAATAGAAGCTGCAATCATAAATGTTTCAACAATAAAACCAATAGACGATAAAACAATCCTAGATTACGCGAAAAAATCAAGTAGAATTGTAACTTTGGAAGACCATTCAGTAATTGGTGGTTTGGGATCCAGTGTTTGTGATGTTGTTGCAGAAGCAGGTTTAGGCAGAAGAGTAAAAAAGATAGGGATTAATGATCGCTTTGGAGAAAGTGGAGACCCAGTTGACCTATATAAGAAACATGGTCTTGATATCGAGGGAATTTGCAATACTATCAAAGAATTTTACAAACTGTGAATTGCATCAATCCCACAAACATATTTAGAATTTTTAGTTAATCTAAAAGGAAACTGGTTAGAGATGAAACTAGCTGAACAATCCTCGCCAGACACATATTTTAATTCAACTATTACTGCATCATCTCGCTCAAAATTTTTTAGAAAAAAAGACGAAAAAGGATAAAATCTTAAATCCCAATCCAGTGTTATTCTATGTTTTTTATCAGAAGAAATAAAATACTTCCTTCTATAATTATTTAGAAGGGAAGGACGCATCTGTTTAAGACGTTCTATTAACCAATTCGGCAGATCAGATTTAGAAAAAACTGTTTTAATCAAAGATAAAACAGATTTCCAATCTTTAAATTTAAATTGTTTTAAAGGAAAAGATAGTTTTGACCCCAACAATCCATCTTTAATTTTTAATTCAAGTATTGGTTTTTTAACTACTTTGTTTAATTCCCCATACCAACGAATTCGAACTTTAAATCTTTGTCTATCTCCATCGATATTACCTAAGTAATGATCCAGATCTTCTGAATCGAAATAAATATTATTAACAATCCTTTCAGGGTACTCTTCCCTAAATAAAGCAGGATTACTTTTGATAATCATTTCGATTTCTTTTTTACTCAATTGTTCAGTTCTAAATTTTCTCTCATACCTAGAATCTACTTCGTTGATATCTAATATCATCATGAAACCGAGGGATATAATTTTTGATAGACTTTTTTCTGTGATTCTACCCCAACTACACCATTAATAGAAGAACCTTTTTCTTCTAAATAACCAACCACAACATCAAATAGTTCTACATCTTCATTAACATTTATGGACGCAAATCCGAATTCAGATTTTTTTTGATAAGCGGCTAAACCATACCTTGAATTGAATATTTTTGCTGAAATAACACTAATCAATGAAAGATCTTTACTGGCAATGCCAATATAACTTTGATTAATTATAACTCCTTGTACTGCTGCTTGACTACGTTCTCCAAAACTTATTGCTTTATCACCAATATTATTAAGCCGTACGTCTTTAATTACAATTGAACTTCCTGAAAAATCTGCACCATCATTACCACACGATTCAAAAATAGAAGACCTAACGGAACCTTTGGTAAAATCTCCATCAAAACAATCAAAAGAGATATTAGAGAAAACTACCCCATTCATAATAAAATTAGAATGTATAATGTTAAGCGCATCTTCCGAATCAATATTACTAAATCGACAGTCTTTCAACGATAAATCAGCTTCATTAAATGTAATAGCTCCAGTTAATTCCCATCCATTTTCAGAAGGAGCACGAAGATTTTCAAATGAAACATGCTGTAAATAAGAATTCTTTTCAGTATTCAAAACTAATACACCCCCACTAGAATCGCTTGAAAAGATACGTATTGGTTTAGTTGAAGACCCAATAAATTTAAGTGGAGAATAAGAAATAATTTTTGCATTGTTAACTAAATTCAAAGTTGTACCTTCTCCAGTTAAAACAACATAATCTTTTGGAATTATCATATCTTTACCGATAATCCAATCACCTTTTGGAAAAATGATTTTCTTCTCTTGAGAATCAACAACCACAAAATCAAAGTATTGGATATTTGGAAGCTGTCGTATCGCATCATTAATTGTCGATTCATCATATCTTGGCCAAGGATAAATGATTTCTTCTTCCAATTTTCCGATTCCTAATAAAGAATAGATAATCTTGATGTCTTTTTTTGAATCAAATTTGTCAGGAATCTTAAACTTTACTTCAATATAAGTTAACTGGTCTTTGTTTCTTGATTTTAAAATAGTAGTCTCTGGGGACATAAGAACAGTCCCATCAGCAAATAACACACCTTCTATTTTAATTGGAATTTTTTGGATATTGGCTATTTCAAGAACTAAGTATTCTTTTTCTATTTGGTT
>JAEOTI010000075.1 GCA_016839955.1 Candidatus Hodarchaeota archaeon
ATGATTTAAGAACTAAAGTACCCGAAAGTATCTCACATGACCGAATTCAACAATTGGCTCAAGTTCTAACTGAAGAGTCACAAAACTTTCGAGGTTTTCGAATATCATATATCCCTACGTCTGCTAAAACTGGATTAAATGTGGACCTTGCTTTTAAAATGCTTGGATCTGAGATTGTTAATTGGCTATTAGTCCATCGACAAAAAAAGAAAGAAAATTGATTATAAAAAAGAGTTTTTCACCATGACGGAATTAACTGAAGAAAAATTTAGTGAGGAAGTAAAAAATAAACTTCTGGAAGAGTTTATGAAGGGATTCGAGTCAGTCATGGAAAGTAAGTACTTAGACATTAAAGAAAAAGAAAGGATAAAAAATTTAATGTCCGACTTTATTAGTTCAACCTCTGTTCATATTCAAAATCAACTCGATAAATTGGAAAGTCACCCAATGTGGGTCTATTTTCGTCGCCGTAGTGATCTTTTCCAGTATGGTCCTTATCCCGCAGCAGTTAAAGCAGGTGAAAGTATTGCAAACGGAATGTTGCAGAATGCCCAAAAAGAAAATAGATCTACAATCCTTTTTGGTGATTTTCTTAAAGCTTTAATTGAATCGAGTAAAGCAGGTCGGACTTTTCCAATCTGTTGAAAATAACTTTATAGAGCAAATAGACTAGGCAATCCTCCAGTATGAATAAAGAGAATTCTCTCTTCTTTGCTAAACTCTTTTTGTTCAATTTTGTGCAATAATGCAGCAAAGGCTTTTGCGGTATAAACTGGATCAAGGATAATGCCTTCAGTCCTTGCTAGAAGGTGAATTGCTTCTTGACCTTCAGAAGAAGGAATTGCATATCCCAGTCCTTCAAAACCTGATGTTAATTTGATATCATCCTGAGAAATCTGGATCGCATTATCAGGAAAATGTTTTGATAATTCATTACAGAGATTCTGAATTTTATTTGGTGATGAAAAATAATCGTCTTTGGAGACTAGTATACCATCGATGATCATTTCTCTTTTAAGAAGCTTTTTTCCAAAAATTAGACCAGCCTGTGTTCCACCAGAAGAAGAAGCATGAAAAATATGCGAAAAATGAATTTTATCTTCTTTACACTGATTATCAATTTCTTCAAAGGCTCTAGGATACCCCATCGACCCAATTGGGGTTGATGCTCCCAATGGAATGGTGAAAGGTTTTTTACCTTGTTCTTTTAATTCCTCTGCTTTACAGATCATTTTTTCTTCGGCTAAAGAAAGGTTTGAACTCTCAGAAAATATTATTTCATCAGCTAAAAGATGTGTAAGTTTATAATTTCCTGTTATTCTGCCTGGTATTTTTCCCCCAAGAATAGCAATGGGATGTAATCCTATAACACGAGCAGCAGCCATAGTTGTTCGAACATGATTTGATTGTATACCTCCAACAGTTAAAATTGAGTCACATCCCTGATCAATTGCTTGTTTAAGAACATATTCAAGCTTTCTTACCTTATTTCCCCCGATTGTAAGTCCAGTTTGATCATCTCTTTTTATCCAGATTTCTGGCCCTTGAATTTTTCTTCCAAGGTTTTTAAGGGGCTTTAATTGAGTTGGTGTATTGGCTAATTCAATTCGGGGAAGATTATCACTCAGCATTGATTAAAAATCTCCAATTGTAATAATAAAAAAAGATGTTTCCTTTTATCTCTCAAAATTTTAATAAGTAAAATACTTTCGATTTTTAGACGTGATCGTAAATGGTAGGGAGTAAATCGAAAGATTTCAAAGTATCAATCCTTTGTGTCACTATTTTTATTATTGGTACAGTTATAATTCCTCTTTTTAAGATCCTTCCTTTTATGAATAGTTTCAAATCTATAGAATCTGGAAGCCCAGGTGAAACAATTGATATTTTTTGGAAATATTACTGGAATGACTTAGATTTCAAAATTAAATCTTCAGGTGAGGAAATTATACAAATTAGAACGGATTATAGAGACATCTCTGAAATCTTTTTAATTTGGGGAAAAGAGGATTCCCATTGGGCTTGGGAAGTTTTATCTTATTGGGGATTTCTCATGTTTCTTTTTCTTATAATAGGCTCTATTATGATCGTCATGAACCAGTATCAAATTTATCAGGATCAAACAAAAGATATTTGGTTATCACTTTTAGGATTAGGTATTGTGTTTTTTGCAGTTGCCTTTGAGTGGCTTCTTTTTTACTATGTTATGAGTGAAGAGAATTGGATCTTACTTTCTACTGATTTTACACCTGATTTAAACTATATTTTGTTATTTATTCAAATAATTAGTTTTCTTTCCATCCTAATTGGAATTTATCCAAGTTTTATAACTCATAGTCAGAGAAAAGAAGCATTTTTAGCTGCACAAAAAGAATTCATTCAGAAATATTCTGCAAATCATGGGAAACCTTTAGAAAATTCACAGAAACTTGAAATTAAAGAAGGAGAGAAGGTAATTGATCTTAAATGTCAGTTATGTGGAGAGAATATTTTTCCAGAGTATAAAATGTGTTTAAATTGTG
>JAEOTI010000076.1 GCA_016839955.1 Candidatus Hodarchaeota archaeon
CACCCCATAAGATGGAAGACGAATGGGCAACCAATTGTCTCATGATATCTTACAAAGGCGACTATGGAACCCCTATTCGCTGTAACTTAATATATAAATCTTTCGACAACCATTACACTGGTTAGATTCCTAAAATGTCAATTCACTGTCTTGGAGGAAGAATTGAAGGTTTCTTCTTACTTTTCAAATATATAAGGTAAGTGAGTAATCATAACCGAGAACTAATGGCAGTCGGAAAGCGTGGTAAGAGAAAACCCGAAAAAAAGGAAAAAGTCAAGAAGCTCATCTACTATTCACCAAATCTAGCATCCCTCCTTAGTGGCTTTTTTTCCAAAGTTGAACCACCGAAGGCTGATTATTCAGCTGTCTCTTATGCCAGAAGTCTGGATGAATACTCTCTAGAGGCATTCGACGACTTCCCCGAAGATGAGCAACCGTTAATCGAGCTGGAGCTCTTTAATAGCTCTGGGTATCAATTCTTCATGTTCTTTCGAGATTTAGGTGGAGGAAAAACCACCGTGGCCCAGCGAGCCATCCGGAATTATATGTTGAAACTGGATAAACCTGCCCTTTCCTTTGTTCACAGTCGCCCTATGGGGGAAGTCCAAAAAGAGAAATTTCTCGATGATAGTGAGTTATTGAAAGACACTCTCTGTCGTGTTATTACTTATTTCCATGGCAATAAGAGAGAAAATCGGGAAATACGAGAGAGCTCATTGGACCATACATTCATCATTACTACGCCATTCATGTACGCAGGATCATTGACGCATTTCGCACCTATGATTAGTTCAGACCATTTAGAATTCCTCAAAGGCCTCAAAGATCCTGAGGCATGGCAAGACATATTCACGACTAAAGGTACCGACTGGGCGCAGGCATTGATGTCCCCTTCGGTCGTGTTTATTGATGAAGTGGATTCGTTTCCCCAATCAACCCTCTATTGTCTCGCAGTTATAGTCCGGCTTCTAATTCGGAAAAATCCTGATCTGAAGGTAATCCTGGCGTCAGGAACTATCCCCAATCCTGATGATCTTGCAAAATTGTTTTTTGGCCCAGAAAGCGAATACTTACCAATCTTTGGCACAGGCCGCCAAGGACATTCCACTGTGGACGTCTTTTTTGAAGATAAAAAGCATCAATTACTTCGCGAAAGTATTCAAGCAATTAAATCTTACATCCGAGAGGAAATTCAACCTCTAGATCCTGAGAATTTACCCCTAGATTTCCACCCTGACAAGTGTGTTATAATCATTAATGACAAGAAAGAAATCCTCATTCGTGAAAATATCGGGGAGTTCGATGACTTCTTTATTACCCTTCATGGGGATATGACCCCTGATGAGATCGCAGACCAAATGAAAGCGTTTCGGGATAATCCCCTGAAAATCTGTTTGGTGACCACTGACATCATTCACGCAGGCTTTGATCCCGCGAATGTCGTTTGGGGTATTTTTTATGGTCTCCCCTTCAGTAGACGCGCGTTTATTCAACGAAGACACAGGATCATTCGCAATCCCAAGCAAAAAAGCCATATTGACATTATTCTCCGTTCATCAAATCAAGATGAACAACTTCTCGCAGAAAGTGAAGACGGCTTACGCAACTATGTCTTTCAAAAGGAACGACCTCCGTATTTAATCCCTCCATATACCCCACTAATACTCCAATATGCCATTGCGTTTGGCCTAGTCTTTGGGTATTGGGATATAATGGAGATACTCACTTCTTTCATTGATAATCCTTACACTCATCCATGTTTTCTTCAAGATTTGCAACGAGCATACCTAGAATTACTTATTGATGATATTATTGCCCAAGCTCCCCGTGGAATGATTCGGCCGACCAAGCAAACAAAAGATTGGATATGTAACTTTCCGAAACGGTTTGATGCGGATCTCTATAATGTGGTTCTGAAGGAAAAAGACGGAAAGGAAAAGATTTTAGGAAGAATAAGTTTTTCTCGTCTACAGCGATATTCTCTTCCAGGTCAGACTGTACCTTTTATTGATGGCAATTATATCGTTGATAAAATTGATCGAGAGAACCAAATAGTATGTGTGACTAAGGGTATTCAAGAACTATATTATTACAGAAATGAAATTAGCTATTCCTACAACGTGATCAAAATTCTAGCTCATGATCTTATATCAGGGATAAAATTAGTTGAGATTCTTAAAGAAGAATATGTCTCACGAGTGGATAGACGAACGAGAATACAAGATCTAGACCAATTTTCTGCATGGAAGAAATATGTTGCACTTTCTATCCCAAGCACTCTCACGTCAGAGGTGACAGAAAAGATATCTCAGGTGTACCATCAACTTAACCTTGATTCATCCCTGATTAAAACACAATCCACTCTTGATGACCAGCTGGGAAAAGGGACTCTATTAATCGATACAACAAAACTCAATTTAGCCTATTTACTTTATAAATATTGGATTATTCATGCAGATAACCAAGATACAGGAGAAAAAGAGGAGAAAGAGTCATCATGAAGCAATTTTTTGAGACACGCTATTATGAATATCTGGAAAAGTACGATTTTATCATTGGAAGCATTGCGGATCTCCATTTAAATGGTACTCCCCTGATTTTGTATGGAGAGGAGGTTGAACCTGAAAAATACTTCCGAATGATAGTTGAACCCCTTCAAGATGTATCAGTAATAGTTTTACAAGGGGATATAATCGATCGAATAGGTACATCTGATTTTACCGAATCGAAAAAGCAGTTACACATCTTATTCGAAATCCTCGATGAGTTTAACCTTATTGCTAAAACAGTGATCATCCTGGGAAATCATGATTATGATGCCCGCTATTTCCTTTGGCGAAAACCCCTGCTGATCCGACCATACGTCCGAATGTCTTTGTACCCCTTTCAAGATGTCATTATCCACCATGGAGATAATCTTGGATTAGAATCTTTGATGAGAAAGCGAGTATTATTGGACTCTGATATTCAGAAATGGCGAGAGAACTTAACACGTCCTATTGGAGGAAAATTGGTTCGTCCTCATGATGTCATCATTGTGGGGCACATACACCGAGGGTACTGTAATCGAAAAGAATATACACTTGCTGTACCATCTGTTAGAAAGATCCTTGAGTCCGCTTCATATAAGCACCTCGGATATATAGGAATGTTTTTGTTCAGTACTATTGATGTTCTATGGGATTGGAATATTGCTATCGAATCGCCATTGGCTTAAATTTTTGAACCAAAGTGTTTATACTGGTTCACTTATCAGATTCAGGTAGATAGAGTAATTGTGATAGGATTTTTGAAGAAATTCATTTCTTTTGTGTAACCATCTTTAAATGAGGTAAAATAGTTTAAAGAAGAATACTTCATTCTCTCTAAATGAATTAAATTGATAAACCTAGCTAGGAAAATAGGATTAAACTAAAATGGCTGATGTTTATCCAAAATGCCTTGAGGGAGCTGAACAACGTTTAGAAGAGAATAATCCTAAAGAAGCGGTCGTATTATGTCGAAATTGTTTAGAAAGCCTTTTAAAAAACATTGTTTTGATTAAAAAGCTTGAAATTAAAACAAAAAAAATAAAATTTTGGAAATTGAATCGAAAATTATTCCAAAAGGGCATCTACGATAAATATTGGCATGATGCAATTAAAAACCTGGTTGACAATATTGGTAATCCCGCAGTACATAATGAACGAGAAATCCTTTTTGAAGAGGCTGTTAGATTTGTCTTACATGTTAAAGAATTCATCAATGTTATTTATCTACCTCTTTTTGAAGATAAAAAACCAGATTTTTTAGAAGAACATGATTTTCAACTAGTAGAAGAGTATTTAAATGATTCTCGTGTGATTACTGAAAGAGAACACATTTTTTCAATAAGTACGGGGAGAAGAGTTGATTATACTCAATTGAAGGTTGAATATAAAGATATATCAGGACAAAGGAAATGGGAAGATGCAATAAAATGGTGGGATGAATCAGGAAAACCAGTGTTAATTCTTGCCGAGCCAGGACAAGGAAAAACAACTTTAATTAAAGAATTATTCAAACAATCTAAACATAATTTTTTTTCAAAGAGATCAAAATTTATACCTATCATATGTAAATTGGGGGATTTCACCTCATTTGAATTTGGTATTAAATGGTTAAGCATTTCGACCTATGGACATTTGAGCGAACCCTTTTTACATAAAAAGGTAGATGAAGGGAAAGTAATTCTTTTTGCAGATGGTTGGGATGAACTTTCGCCAAAATATAGAACGGAGGCTGAAAGATTTTTATCAGATATTTTGAAGAAGAATAATCAAATAACCATTACCTCAAGATTTATAGATCATGTACCAACGCTAAAACTTTTTCTGGTGGATAAGGAAAAAGAAATTGAGCTTCAAGTGGGTGAGATAAGACCATTAGATTATCATCAGATAATCGAATTCATAAGAAACCGAAATCCGAATATTGGTGATAATGATCTTAAATCATTTCAAAAATCATTCTGGTTATCAGACCTAAAAGCAATTCCTTTATGGCTTGATTTATTAGCTTCTTTACCTGATTTTAATCCTGAAAATGAATTAATTGAAATGGATTTACTAACTCATTGGGTTAACCAGGTTAGATTAAGAGATGAATTCGTTTTTAATGAAATTAGTGAGGTAGAAAGACTCGCATATCTTACTATAAGCCTATCTTTAAGACCAAAGGTAACTAAAGATTATATTAAAAGAAAATTTAATTTAACTGATCAAGCTTTTGAAGGATTGTTTTCTGTTGGATGGTTAGTGCCTAGTGGGTTTGATAAAGTCGAACCTAAGTATGATTTTATACATTTTAGATTACATGAATTCTTAGCTTCCCGTTTTATATCCAAAAATTGGCAAGAATTAGAAGGAGATATTTTTGATAGAGAAGAAGGCCTTTTGAGTCAAAAAGACAAAGAATTACTATTATCGTATGCATTATTAGATTTGAAATATCGAAATACTCCTCAACATTTATTAGCTGAAAGAGTATATAACATTGCGGGGGAACCAGGCTGGGAACAGAATGAAGTAATTGATTATGATAGATTACGGGATCCGTTTTTAGCAGGTTACCTATTTCAGAACTTAGATTTATCAGAAGAATCCTATCCTTGGATTGAAAAACTGGATTATTTCTTGAATCAGCTTTTCGGGCTGCTCAATATAGAAGAAAGAAGAAAGCTTATTTTTAGTTATATACCACCTCAATATGCTGTTCGGTCATTCTTGTGCAGAATTCCTCTTATGGCTTTATTTGATGATAATTGTGGTAAAATAATTAAATCAATGATTCATCGTCTCAAATTACCTACAGTAATAATTGATAATATACTAGAAATCCTAAGAGATCCTCAAATCATTGAAGATCCAGAATATGAAAAGCTATTTTTCGATATTTTAGAGAAAAGGTCTTCATTAGGTAAGTGGGAAGGATTCATCATCGAAAGCTTAAATGATTTAATTAAAAAGGGGAGTAATCATGTTTACAGTGCTTTTTCAATGCTAAATGAAGAACTAAAACGAAATTTATTATTGGAATGGGCTTTCCATCCTGATCCAGAAATAAGAATTTATTCTGCTCGCAGCATAGGTTGGATAACAAGATTACTGGATAAACAAAGAATTATTGATATATATGAATATTGGATTGAAGAGGAGAACGAAGAAATAAGAGCGGAAGCTTTAAAGAATCTGATCGATTTCCCAGAATATTTAACTCCATCTATTGTACAAAAAGCAATGGAATTTATGGCAGAAAGGGAAAGAGAGAAAGTTTTTGGTATAATTTTGGAAACACACTCTGATTTCAATCCTCAATTAATTGTTAACTTTTTCTTTTCTCTATCTGAAATGAAAAAAATTCATTTTTCTCACGACAAAAGATTTCTCAAACTGATAAAATTACCTGAATACTCGGATTTAACAAATTGGTTTATTAAGAATGCACCTCTATGGATCATTATAGATTTCCTAAGTCACTTCTGTAGTGAAGACACAGGAAAAGACTTAATAAAAATTGTTGAAGTTACTGGCAGTCAAGAAGAGATCAAAGAATGCATTGATCGTCTTTCTTTTACAAATATCAACGAGGTACATATTGCTAAGATCCTATTTTCTGATTTTTCTGAATTTCTCGAGTTATTCTTATTGAAACATGATATCTATAATAGATTTCTAAGACCTCCCCCCTCAATCACCTTAGATGAGTTGTCAATTGTCTTACATGACAGAATATATTTTCTAAATGAACTTAAGAATGAACTGCTGGATAACAAGACATTTGCCAATATAGATGAAATCATATATCAATTTCTTAGTAATTTCAAGCCTCCCCCCAAAATTCTGGTTCAAGCTGCGTCTTATTCATATTTCACATCGGAATGGCTGAATATTCCAATTCTCTTTGATTGGTTTGATGAAATAGTTGGAATTAACGATAATGCGATTCTAGAGAGATATAGTAGATTTTTACAAGAAAATCGAAATTATTTGGAAAGGAACAAATCAGTTCAGCAAAAAATTCATCATTTAATTATTGAAAAACAAGTTGATACCCCCAAATGGTTTATTCTATACTGTTCCTTATTAGTAGAAAGCTTTGATCAAAGGGAACTAAAAAACAATGCACTTGAATCTATGAGACAACATGAGGATCCTCTAATTCGTGCAATTAGTTTGAGGTTATCCGCAGAAGTATCAGGAGTAGATATTAAAAGTACAATGAACAAAGCATATGTGTCTTTAAGAAAAAAATCAATAAGACCAATAATTAAAGAAAGATTTGGAATTGATTTGGATAAAGAGGGAATTATTGGAGTAATAAGCATTACTGAAGATGGTATCCAGTTTCCAGAGCTCATCAATTTTGGTTTATTGAGTACAAGGTATGATAGGATAATACCCAGCTATAAATCTTTAGGCTACCAACTTCAGTTTAGTAGACTATTAGTTCCCACTCATTCTAAGAGCTTTCTTGCTCTCGGTGCTTATACTGAAAGAAGTACAAAAGAAAGAAATCAGAAAAACATCTTTCAAAAATGGATTTTGGATAAATCCTCTGCTGAAAAAGATAATATTAAAGAAATAAATGATTCATCATGGATTATAACTGGACTAAGAGATTCCTGTGATGAAATAAAGCTAGCAGTAATGTTCTATTTAGAAGATTTGATTTTTCAAAACGTGAGATTTAATCAGAGTACTGAGATAGTTACAGATCTTAAAAATCTCCATGGATATGAGAATGAGATCATTTCATCATTCTCGGTTTTTCTACACTTACTTCTGGTTACACAGGTAGAAAAAAGCTCAATTATCACTAGTATTAAGCCTACTAAGTTAAACTTACAGGCAATTGTCTGGGCTTTAGGTTCTTCAACAAGTGATGAGCTAGATCATTCAATATTGCATTTTATCAAAAAATTTGATGAAAAGAGCTTATTTGATTCACTCGATATTTTTAATCCATGGCTAATATTCTACCCAAAATTGTTTTGGCATTTTTGGGATTTAATCCTTAAATTGAATAAAGAAGAGATTTCCTCACATTTCTTTATCAACAAAGAGCCCAAGCTGATTTATTATTTAATGCAGAGTGTAATCTTGACTGGTCAGTGTTTAGATATGATTTTTTTGACATCGGAAGATCTACAATTCTATGAAGGAGTTAAAACTTGGCTGAAATATTTAAATTCGAAAATAAATCTTTCTAGAAGAGAAATAACAGAATTTTTATTAAAAGTTGAGAATCACGAAGAAATATCTCTACAACTCTTCGTGCATTATTTAAAACTCTCCCTGAAATTAGACTATAACTTACTCCATCAAATGATATCCTTAGACAAACCTGAGTACACAGATTTACGATTTTTACTAATGTTTCACACACAACTTGATAAAATTCAACTCAAAAAGCTTTATGGACTTATATTTGATAGTAGTTTTGAAGATTTGAAGTATCAAGCTATAGAAGTCTTTCGATTTTTCGTTATTGATGAAGAGATCATATACTTTCTAAAAATAATATTCGAGTGGATTTCTAAAAAGCATGACAATGGGATCCTTCCCCCTTCTTTACGAGATTTCTTCCTTTTTGTAAATAAATGCGAAGTTATTCTTTTAAGAAAGTACTTTGATGAAACAATATCAGAATTAGGGTCTAATATAAGATATTTAATTTCTAATACTACTGATAGAGATGTTTTATACCGCTTATTGAATTATTCTGAATCATTCGAGTCTGAAGAATGGGCCAGGGTTTATTCCTATATATACAGAATTCTGTTCCCTAAAGTATGGTATACCTATCCCAAATTTTGGTCTGATATTATGAAAGAAAATTAGGTCTTTGTAATTTTCTTCTCCACTGATTAAGATTTAGAAAGATTTGAATGGAGAGAGTTTAATTTTTAAAGTTGTTTTTGATTTGGGGAAAAACAAAGGAAAAAATTGTATTTTTAGTAAATAATGAATCAAAAATCGTTTCAAGATTAATTATACTAACCAAAAAATGTTGAAGTCCTTGAGTAGAAGAAATTTAAGGGATACACATGAAACTTAATGATTTCCTTCACTTGACACCAGACCAAATAAATGACACCAAAATGCATTGTGCAATTGGGCACCTGCAAAAAGAACGAGATTCCCCCCTAATTGAATTTTATAACAATAGATTCAAGGAATGGCAAGAATGTCAAAATAATAAAAACTTTGAAAGAAAATATATCCTTTCACTAATCTATTGTAAACCAGATGAATGGCTATATGCAGGAATTTATGAACGCCTCTCTGTCGTCAAAGGAGGAGATTGTAAATTTCTGTATGATACTAAATTGTCAAGAATAGGGGAAGAATTTATAGGAAGATTAATGATCTACTTTAGAAAAGAATTTCGCCAATCTTATCTCATTCTTGAGAACTACATTGAGGATTTGGATATTATCGAGTATCTTCGAGAGAAGAAGACGATTTTGCCCTTCAATGGTTATGAGAACGTTAATCTTAGTTATCAAGAATTATCAACAATTATTCATAACGACATTGAGTCTTGGAAGACAGCGTTATCCTCCGTGAAAGGGGTATATATCATAACTGATAAAACGAATGGCAAACACTATATTGGTTCAGCATATGGTACGGATTCCTTTTGGCAACGGTGGTCAGACTATATCAGGAGCCTTCATGGGTATAACAAATCCCTGAGAGAAAAAATCAACGAAAAAGGAAAAGACTACGTACATAACTTTCAATTCAGTATTCTTGAAATAAGGAGTACTACAACAGATAATGAAGAAATAATTCAGAGGGAATCCTTTTGGAAAAATGTCTTTCTGACCAGAGAACATGGATATAACGAAAATTAATAAGATAGATGATGCGTCCATCGCGAATAATTCTGTTATCTGAAAGATTAAGGGCAAATCTTATTCTTCCTCGCTTGAAGCCCATTCCTCTGATTTGTTTTCAATTAATATTCCTCCATCAATTTCTTCCTCACTATGGTTAATCTCTCCAGGGGGATATTCCCATTCAAAATAGGTCATTGAAATTGAACTCCCACAATTGTTGCAATCCACTTCTGTTTGCCAAATATGTTCAAGTTCATCCCCCATCTCTCTGGAATCAACAGAATTTGCACCATTATAAGTACAAATTATTTTTTGTTGAGTTTGACACTCCTCACATTGAACTAAAAATGCTTTTTCTTGGTCCAAATTCCAAATAGCTGTTTCCAGATCCCAATATATATTTAAATCCCACTTTTCGATGAGGATATAGCATCTCAGAATATATTTCCCTAAAGATTCTCTTAAATCAAATAAATCTTTTGAAATAGGTTGTGGATCTTTTTGAATGATGTCTAAGACTTGTTTAAAAGAGATATCTCTCATCTCATCGATTTGCTTTCTCGACAAATCTAGTTCGGTAAAAAAAACTGAGATTAATTCCTCTATATAATGGATTAAAAGGTCTTCATTTAATATATGTGCATAGTCTCCGAATTCAGATGTGATGACTGAATACTTAGTTAGTAAATCAACCCAGAATGATGCTAATTCATCCAGTTCTGAGATATCTATCAGACTTTCAGTTTCATCGAGTAAGTCTAAGGGTGAGAGGGGTATACTTGGATTTTGAAAAATCAGCTTAATTATTTTGATGACATTTATAGAAAATTCAGTACTATCATCCAATGATTTACGGGAAGATAGCAAGATTTGAAATAAGTGATTTAATCTGTCTTTATTTTCATCTAAATCAGTTTGAAATCTCACAAAACCATCATAGAAATCTTTGAAACTCTTATCATTAGTAATGACGTACCTAACATTTGTCAAACTTGCCAGACAATAGATATAAAAATCTTTAAAATCAGACCGAGTAATATAATTCTCCTGATGTAGAAAAGTTAAGATTCCTGAAAAAAGATACCATAATTCTTGAGAAGCTTCTTTGGTTGGTACAATTCTAACAACAATATCCTCTAAATATTCCCATAATGAAAAATGTTTCTTACTTTTAGAAAATAATTCAATCAAATTAAGATCCGTTACAAACAGAGAGAGCTTACCCATTGTTCGGAGTCTATAGAGATAGAGCATTAACTCTTGAGACGTTTCTATACTGAATTTTTTAGCCACTCTTCCTCTTGGATTAAGAAATTCGTTTAAAATATGCCTTTCACTGATCTGGTTTAATATGTTTGTATCTAATAATATGCTACATGATTGATCAAGATCTACAGATTGAGAGTTATACAAAAGGGATACGACATCAATTCCAGAGCTCCAATCCTGTTTCAAATCACTTAAATTGATTCTATCCATCTTTAATTCCTTAGTTCTTCTGATATTAGGTATTAACACCTTTAAAATATTCTTTACTCTATTTCGATCTAGAATTCATTTTTAGATCCATTTAGTCCATCTTGATTTTCTCACGAACGATTTTTTCAGAAATTTAAACTTACAATACCTAGCAAAGTATGAATTCTCTATGAATTCCTAATACAAGACCCTTATTTAAGTTTTTTAGAGAAAATATTGTTATACTAGTGTTATACAATTGGATGATATTTCTATTGAAATCATTAGATTAATTGATTCTATCAATTAATGTGAACCATTAATGGTTCTTTAAGGTACCACTAGGATAGCAATCAATAGCTAATTGTTAAGCATTTGATTACAATTGCTTTAAAAATCGTTTTTTGAAAAATTTGAATAGGATTGATTGATATCGAACTGACTCTTATTTATTCCTCTATCTCTTCAAATGCGCACCGTTTAAAATGTCTGCTCTTTGAACTGGTGAACTCCTATCTGTTTAAATAATCTGTTATCGTGTAGTGGAGACTATCAGAGATTAAGGGGAATAGATTGTGTTTAAAACTCCTGAACAGTTCTTTATTAGAACTAGTGAATTCTGGAAGATAAATTAATGGTTGATAAGTCTCTTGAAGAAATATCACTCGTTCGTGTATATCTCGAATTTTGAGTGATTCTTCAAGACACCAACACAGATGCTGGACATGTACTTTATGCGCCTTACTTAGTGTCATCCATTTTCCTTGGTAAAAAATACGAGTGGGAAAAACTTTTTTCCTTACAACCTCAAATCTTAATCGTCTTACCGCTTTTCTCGTTGGAACATAATAAGGCAGAAAATCATCATCATAATCAGTTATGAAATCTATTGACTTAATTTTATCATCGAGAATAGCATTTATCAGTGTAATGCGGGAGATAATCCTGGTAACTTCCTCTAGATCTAAGTGTCCCGCTCGACCTGGTTTGTCCTTTGAAGTGTGAACAAATAAAGGAATACAATAGAACCCTAACCCTACTTTCGCATTCCAGATCCGTAATCGATAACGTAATGTCCGATTAATACAGGTCAATGCGGAATCAAAAGGGGTGTATCCTCCCATATAGTCTCGGCCATATTTCTGACGTTTCTTCACTCTTCTAGCAACTGTCCTCCCATAACCTCGTGTAAGAAGTGGAGCTGTTTCATCTTGGATAATATTCATAAATGAACGGATTCCCTCCGCAAATGGTCGTGAAAACCTAGCTTCCACCAATCCCACCCGTTTGAATGAGGATTCAATGGAAGACTCTATATCGAACAAGGAGTCAGTCGGTTGGTCGAGAAGGAATTTCATTCGTTTTATCAGATTCTCTGATAAATCGAGGAGCTTTTCTCTTTTAGAAATCTTAATATCCCCCTCTTCGTTGTTAGTAGTAAATTTTTTGATACATTCAACAAGAGATACAGTTGCACAAACTAGGGATATTATTAATCCTTGAAGATGATGTTTTTGCAATACAGGTCGGACACCTGGCAGTTGAATGGCTTGTTTGATCTCTGTTTTAGGAGTTTGGGCGATTCCCTTGGTGGAGGTATATAATACCTGGACATGCCATTGTTTTAAGGGTGCATTTAATCGAGGTTTCCCTACATTGAAGACCACACTTAGCTGGTGGAGAGGATAACACTCAGTTTCTTTCTTCTGAGGTTTTTTCACTCTTAGAATCGGAGCTTGAGATCCTGAAGTGATAATAGTAGCTTTATCTAAAGGAGATAAAGTAACATTGAATGGTCGAAAATTATTTCTAAGTTGAGGGTAATTCTTAATTTTCTTTAATATATCCTTTTTCCACTTGTAATCCTTTTTTTGTGTGTCAATGAGGGTGATCTCTCTTAAATCATAAGATTGGTCATCTACTTTAAGAAGATGTTGAGTAGGATCAACCAAGACTTGAGAATCTTCATCTATAAACACATAATGAGATGTATCATACAGCATGCTTTCACAAGAGTCAGTCTCTGGATTGAATATTTGGTTGGCTTGTGGTAATACTCCTTCCTCTGTTTTAAATGGATCATCAGCCAAAGTTAGCAGCTGTGGATTAATTAAGGCAAGGTCATGACCCATAGAGTGTTGTTCAGTAAGCTGACATATATAAATCCCATATCGAGCTTTCTGAGGGGAGACATACTGATATTCAGACTCACACGAGCAAAGAACTGACTCTTCAGGAGTAGGAAGAGCGGGGAGTGGTTGATAACAATAGACGCAAGAAGCAATGGTTTGATCAATTTGGTTAACGGAGGTCTGGAAGGGTTTATTTGACCGCCAGAACGAACACGCTACTCGTGTGGAAAAAAGTGGTTGAATCCGTTCTTTATAAATATCATTGACTTCTGAAGGAATGTTGGTTCTACCTAATCTGTATAATAATTCCAATCTTCGAAATAATAAACAATCTTTCTTCTTATAAGGTTCGAAATAGACACAATCTCCACAAACATAATTTAGTAATCTAGTATTGTGGTGTAAAAAGGTCTTTACAACTGTTTTTTTTGTGGTTATGAACACCAAAATACGTCTCTCTTTTTGTGGGGAGTGTTTCAGATATTGGATACTACAATGCGTACGAATGCGTGTGACTGCATCGAGAATTTTGATCTCCCAATCTTTAATCGTACCTAATTTCTCGAGATATGAGGAGTCCTTTGGTGTCAGTTTTTCTTTTTCCATGATCCAAGTAATGGAACGAGCGTAATTTTGTATTGGAATGTTAAGCTCCATCCTGGCAGCGATCGCATACTTCGAGATATTAAAATAAGGAAATGCGTAAAACTTTGAGTCCTTGTTTAGTAGACTTTCAATAAGCCAGTAGTAGATATCATGAGTTACCTTTTTCAAGACTCGTCCTACTTCAATCTCTGGAGGGACTTGAAATTCAAAAGAACTCGGTTTGCTATCCTTTCTGGAGGTAAATTCGGATAAAAAGTGTTCTTCTCCATTTTTAGCTATCCGTTGTCTGTATTTTTGAGTTAAAGACTCATCTAAATGCGCCAAGGCCTGTTTTTTCACGACTTGCGGAATTTCTTCAGTCCATTCAAATGCACGGCAGAGAACGGATAAAAACATCAAGAAATCTGGGCCTGCAAAGTCCTTTTCCTGCATAACATGGATATACCACCTCCCACATGCGATATAAACCTGAAAGAATTGTTCTGAAGAGATCCTTTGAGTCTGCTTTCGTTGAAGGACCATAGCTAAATTCTTATGAAAATAGGTGAAATAAGAATTGATATCCAGATTAAATTCGAGAAAATATGTTCCTAGGATGGTAATCTGATAGTAATTGCGTTTGAATAGTCCTGTTAAACGCAAATCTTTAACACACTGCTTAATATGAGAAGGAGAAGGCTTCAGTGCAGCTTCATGAGATATTAGGTCTGTAAGCTGGGCAATGAATACTTCCTTCATTATGGGTTGGGACGCTTGTTGTAGACATAGACGACTAATCTCTTCAGTTTGAAGTATTTTCCGCTCAGAAATCATTTACAACCCAGAATGGTCTTATAGAAAATTCCCTTTTTTTAAAGAAAAAACATTTGAAAAGCAACAATTTTAACAATATTAATTTATATTTAATTTATTTGATATATTATCCAAAAATATTCTTTTTTGTAGTATTTGATAGATTTTCCAAATGGTTTTTGTGCTTTAAAGGTTTATATATTAATATATTTCTCCTATTATATGATTAATACAATATAAGGAGTAATGAAATTTGAAGAATAAAAAAGTTTCTTTTGGTTATAATAACATTTTTCCTCTACCTCGTATGACATTACAGGAATCACAGATCTATCATCTTTTACAAGCTGGATCAATTTTCTTTGAATGTCAAAGAGTTTTTCGAATAGGTGATAGACATTTTATTGTCGACTTCTTCATTGATGACAAAATTATCTTAGAATGCACTTCTACTTCTATGAAAAAGTTTCAAGTTTCACTCCGTCAGAAAGCTATTCAATTGGAGGAAAAGTGCTCACATCTTTCAAAGATCTTCGGTTACCCTGTTTGGATATTATTTGAAGCTCCTCGTTCTATCAGTACACAATTTTTACAGACTTTAACTTGTCTATTGCCCTCCGTTGAGAGAATCTTTACGTCAAATCAACAATTTATAGAGTCTCTTATAACAGAGAATGTTGTTGCACAGTTTCTTCCATCTCCGAGTTTAGGTGATTCTGAACATTTGATGGGTGATAATTTATGACAAATATACAGAATTTTTTAGACCATTTTTACGAGTGCTCATTTCCTCTTACTTATTGGGTACGTGGAACAGATATTTTCGAAGATATCGTCACTCAAGTAAATAATTATGTTAATAGTCTTCATCACCTCTACCAATTCAAAGAAAGAAAACTTCTCATTCCTAAACCGACTTTCAGTTCTCAACGTACCCTAATTTTTTGGGTGCATGAATCAATAGTTAATGATACATTGAATTTACATGGTGTTCGTGGGGGATTCCAAGTGAGGAAAAGTGAATCATCATTTCGAGATGGATTTACAAAGACAAAACAATCTATTCCATCCCCTCGAATACTATTAGATTTTGGTTGTGATTCACTTCCCTTTGTAAATCATCTAGAGAAATTGGGGTTAGAAGTGGTTTATCTTTGGGAATATGTAGCTGACCTTTATCATCACGAAATTATCGAATTATGCTCTGATCAACGTATTGATCTGTTAATAAGTATTAATGAGCGTTTATTTACTCCCTCTGAAGAATGGTTGGATTATTTAATACCCCATCGCACTCAACTCTATTTAACTTCTAGAAGTAAAGTAAAAAGACCTAAAAGTTTAGCACGTGAAGTATATAGACGAATATATGCCAAATGGAATTTTAAAAATAGTAATTCATGCCAAAATCAAGTATCCATTAAAAACCGTAAGATAAAAACCACAGGGGGTATTCAAGAGTGAAAACAGTTAAACTAGAAAACCAAATTTCAATATTGAAAGTCTATTGTTATACTCCTATTGCTAAGCCCCTTAATGGCTCCCTGCCACGAAGCAAAAGTTCTCATTTATTACGTCTTTATCCTATTGAGTATTCTTATACATCTGGTAAAGAAGTCAAAAAAAGTCAAACTGAGACTTATTTCATTAAAGGGTTAAGAGGAGCTTTAAGACATCAGGTCATGCAATCGTGTGTTGAAAACGGTTTAGAAGTCTGCCATACGAGTGATAAGGAAGCTGATAAACACGGAAATTCTTTGTTGCCTAAAGGATTTCATTTGACTGGGGCTTGTAAAGAAAATGGTGAGTGTGTTGTTCATCAAATTTTTGGTTCGAAGGGAAATTCAGGAATAATCTCTGTTTATGCAGATCCTATAACTTCTATATCTCACAAAACTGCAAAAACTGATGTTAATATTCAAACAGTTCATATTGCCACAGAAAATCGTACTGCAATGACTTTTGATGGTAAATCCATGCAAGAATTTGGTGAACGATACTTTTCAGGAGATTTTTCCTTTGAAATAGACGTGAATCGGTGCAACCCAATACAATTAGGGTTATTAATCAAGTCAGTGTTGAATATGAAGAAGCTGGGGCGTGGTTTTAATAGTGGCTATGGTAGGATTCAAATCAAGAAATTTCAACTTTTGAAAAGGTCAATAATTAAAATTCCTGTTTGGAAAGAAAATTGTTTCATTGTAAAAGAAGATATTACTGAAGATTCCTTAAAAGATGATGTCTTCGAAGCAATTCAAGCTTGGGAACATTATCTACAGGAGGAAAACTAGTGTTATTAATATTGAATGGGAAAATAATGACTCCTATCATTACTAAAAGAACAACATTCTACCTAGAACAATGTAAAGCCTTCATTAAGAAACCTCGTCGTCGTCATTTTACTAAAATTGTGGCCAATAAACTTATGTTCCCATTCAGTTATATTTGCTACTTAGGTGAAATTGAATTACGATATAAATGTAAGACAATCTCAAGAGCTAAAAATAAACTATTAAAATTATTGAAAATCCATTCAATAGGCCGTCTTACATGTGAGGGTTTGGGAAAGATCCAATGGACTGGAGGTTATGTGGAAAGGTCAAATATGGGTTATAATAAGGAAAAATATAATCGAAAATTAAAGATTCGCAAAGGTTTACCACATAATCTTTCAGAGAAGGTTCAAGAGCTTATTCGATATGCTCTCCTTCATGATTTTTGTCATACCCCCAACCATCAATCGAAAATCTATATCGAACCAATTATAGAGGATCTGGAGTTTATCAAATTATTGAGACATCATCATGAAAGAACAGACAATACACTAGTCAATACTATTCAGCATTATGACCGATTAGCAGCACAGATTACACGGAAGATACGTTCTCCAGTCACAAGCAGATATAATTGGCGAGCGAATAAAAAGCTTAAAACAATAGATTTTCATCAGTTAGCACAAGAAATTAGTGAAGTTTCATCTAATATATGGAAATTATACCGATATATCTTTAATAGCTCAGAATTATCCCTACTGAATGAATCTCTACATCATGGACACTCTTCACTACGAAATCACTTGCTAGTAATTGCAAACATTATAGTGCAGGACTTTAAAGAAGGGAAACTTTAAAGGAGATCGCACAATGAAAGAGACAGATTTCCGTTGCCAGGTATATGTGAGTAGAAAGGCTTGATACTCTGGCGATAAAGGTGTCTGCTCGAAATACTGTACGGAGAAACCGTATAGGAGTTCTTTCTAAGCATGAGTGGAAAACCAGGCAAAATAACAAAAGCAATGCGGCAATATTACAATATTAAAGCCGCTCACAAAGATACCATTATTTTTTTCCAATTAGGAGATTTTTACGAAACATTCGAAGAAGATGCTA
>JAEOTI010000491.1 GCA_016839955.1 Candidatus Hodarchaeota archaeon
ACACTGCAGTGATTTTTAAGATCATTCTCAATTTTATTAACTATTACAAGGAAAAATCGTTAGAATAGAAAGGGGTTTCACCAAAAGAGGGGGGTGTATTAAATGAAAAAATACCTTGTAGAAATAGAAAATAGGCTCAGTGATGAATGGAAATTCGCAATAAAGAATGCTTCAATATTAATTGTATTTTTCTTCTTGCTGTTTTCGATTACTTTAAGAATAGATGAACTAATTACAAGTATTTTTCCAAATGATCTAATATTATTAGCCATGTTTTTGAGTTTTGTCTTGTACATAGGCGGATACTTTGTCTTCTTTGCCGTATTATTCAGAATTATACTGAATTTTTTGAATTATTACAAAGAAAAATAGTTCAAAACCTGTTTATCCGTCAACACCCACTTTTACAGGAAACCAATAAGAGTAATCATCAGCGGAGTTAATATTAGTGTTAAAACTCCGATCAAACGTGTTTGATGGGGAATATCAAATTTAATAGATAAATCACCAATTTCTTCAACAAATTGAGCTTTTTCAGGAATAGCACTTAAATCACCAATCCAATTGGATAATTCTTTGGAATGTTTAATTTCAAAATTGCGTAGAAGATTCTGCATAGCTTGTCTAATTCTGGTTTGATCCCTATCAACAAGGGCAATTATTCTTGTAAAAACGCCATCCTCAATAAGAATTTCACGATCACCTCTTCTTACCGATTTTAAATCAGTTTTATCTTCATCTAATTCCTTTGAAACACTTGAGATTGCCGTAAAAAAACCAGAAATTAAAACTTCATCAGATTGGAATAGTTTCAATCGTGAAGCTATCGGAATACCATCAGGAATTTTAACTAGTAGTACATCGTAGACTGAACTGGGTTCATAGGTCAAAACCACTAAACCTAAACCAATAATGACCACATAGGTGAAAGCGTAAACAATACTCACAATATTAGATTGGTAAATTTCTGGTTTGGCAACTATGTATTCGATGAAACCTGGAGCGATAAATGACAATGTGAAGAATAGAACGAATAATAAGGCACTAGCTCGGAGAGAAATCTCTTCTCGTGTCTCTTTTCTAAAAATATCTCTTAAATGCTTTGCACCAAGACGTAGTGTTGAAAAATCCTCACGTTTAAATATGAACCAAATAATGATCAGAACAGAAGTAATCAGGTAAGGAATAAGCATACCTAAATAGGATGATTCTGGGAGTGAGGCAAAAATAAGGGAATTAGCTGATTTAAAAAATGTCAAACCAACGTTTAAAACAAAATTCAGCAAGAAAGGTAAAACAACAGAGCCTGTTTCAGCAAAAGCACTGAAAGAAATATATAACATTACCCCAAAGCTTAGAAGAGCAGCCCAGAACATAGGATTCTGAATTGCTGGAATAACCTGATCAAATTTCCCACGATCAGGCATCATGAAGAAAAAAGCAAGATATGCGACGTAGAAAGCTGTTGCTAATAAATTGGCTATTCCATATGGAAAGCGTGCTTTTAAGGAAGTGTGAACGTATGCAAAGAAGAAAAAGCCTGCAGATAGTGGCCAAATGAATCCCATTTCAATAAATCCAAAATAATATTCTGCATTGAGTTGTTGAGAAGTAAGTAACACTCCATCCTTGTTAAATGAATGCTGCATGAAGATCGCATCAAATAATTTATCTCCACCTATTTCTAACGATTCCTGTTTGAAAATAGCATCAAAAAGATTGATATTATCTAAAAATTGAGCGAAGGTAATCAGAGTATACCAAACAAAGATAACAATGAATCCTAGAAGCAATCCACGTCGGATAAGAGATCCTGAAGAGTAATTAGGAGTTTTAAATGTATATCCTAGCTGTGCGAATGACCATCCATCTCTTACGCGTCGCATCCATAAACCAAATATTAAGCTTAGAGAGAATAATAATAAATTAAAAATTAATGTGACTCTTACAATTTCTTCAAAATTACCTCCATTCAAACTACCCACGTTTTGAACTCCTAAAAAGTCCTGTGCTATAGGCTTATACAGATCAATTCCCTGCAAAGCTGCATCTACAAGTGTAATCAAAGAGTAGCAAATAATAAAAATAAAAGCAATCTCAAGAATCTGGATAACTTGGTCAAGTCGCGTGGATTTAATTTTCGTAATAGTAGTATCTTCAGATAGTTCATAGCTGCTCATTTTTAACGTACTTCCGCTCTATCAATGTTAAAAATAAATGAGAATCTCTCCCTATAAAATTCTTCCCTAAATTTTTTCGTTAAAGTCTTTGACCATAGAGTAAAACATCTTCAACTTTGAGAATCTGTAATTGATTAGTTTTCGCCGGATAACCAAGAAGATTTCCTCCTACCGCTAAGATCGTATCTTTAGGATTCAACATCTGTTTTTCAGTTGCAGCGAGTACAATCTCATAGA
>JAEOTI010000492.1 GCA_016839955.1 Candidatus Hodarchaeota archaeon
GGGGTTCCCAAGTGGATATTCAATCCCTTGAAACTCTGGAATATCAGTAAATCGGATGCAGATTTGCTGATAAATGGTCTTCGGATAATGAAAAAATTTGACCATGAAGACCTGAAGGACATGATTTGGCAGAGACTACAGGAGAAAAATGCTATCCAGATAAAATCAAAAACTGTCGACCAGCTTGAAGAAGAAGCAGAGCAGGCAACTTACGACCCGACCACAGAAGATTGGCTTGACCAACAAACATACGATGGCATCCCACAGAAAGAGTGGATACAGAAGTCACAGGCAGACGTGCTCAGGAGACAGGAGGCGGTTGCATGAACGAAGAATACTTTGACTTCTTTGATGAAAGAGTCAGTGTTTTAGAGAAAAATGTAGAGATACTAACTGACTGGCTAAATGAAATTTCTCCGGCTGTAAGAGAAATACAACAAAATATACAATGACTATTTGGGATTTGGTAGGCTGTAAACCCCTCTTTTTCTTTATTTAGATAAGATAAAAATAGATTAATTCTTACTATGGTGAAAGCCAAAAAGGCCTTTTAAGAAACTTATTAATCTGTGTTAATTATAACTAAATATAGGTTGATAGAGATGGTTGAAAAAAAGGAGCCGATTGAAGAAGGAAAACTATCGATTGAATTTAAAGAAGAAACAATCAGACACTTAAGTATCGGCCTTTATAGGAATTTTGCTAGAGCCGTTAAGGAGATTATTTCTAATTCATATGATGGTGGGGCAACTGAAGTTACAATTAAATTAGATTTGGATAACTTCAGAATTGTCATAAGAGATAATGGTCGTGGAATGACCCTTAATGAGATTAAGAAGAATTTTCTTACAGTTGGTAATGTTACTACTCCTTCAGATAAAGTCGATGAATTAGGTAGAAAAAGAATTGGAACATTTGGTATCGGATGCGTCTCTATCTTCCCATACTGTAATGAATTGGAGGTAATTACAAAGAAAAAAGGTAGCGATAAGCTTATTGAAACCCTGATACCAACTGGCCGTTATTTTAAAGACGGTCGTTTATCGCTAACTAGACGAGACATTATCCATTATAAAGTTTTAACTTCTGATTTACCAAAGGACAAGGGAGAAACAATATTTGTTCTTAAGGATATCAAACCACATATAATTGAAGATTTGAAAAATAAAGGTTTCACAGGTGAAACTAGTATAGATAAGTTTGGCGGTTATGATAAATTCAAATGGACTTTGTGCCAATATGGACCAATACAATTTCCCAAAGAGAGAAAAGACTTACAAGTATTCTTTGAAGACAAAAAAACAGTTTCTATGAGTTTATGGTTGGATGGAGAGGAACTCTTTAGAAACGTACCTGAAAATGCAATAATACTAGAAAAAGATGAGAAAACAATTGGCAACATCTCTTTTAAATATGTGATTATGACAACTATGGAACCGGTCAAACCAAAGGAGTCAAAAGGCATTCAAGTCAGATTAAAAGATGTAGCAATTGCTTTACCAAGAGATTTTGACGTTACTAAGGAAACAGGAAAAGTTCCAGGTAAATTTAATTGGATGTGCGGTGAAGTACATATCACAAATGGTCTTGATTCAGCATTATTAATTGATAGAGACAGCTTTTCATATACACAAGAGGTTGCTGATTTTGAAGATTTTTTTAGGAAATTGATTATAAAATGGAATAGCAGGTTAGAAAATCTAGCAAAGAAGGATAAGGAGATTTATGAGTCATTAATAGGATTGGAGAAATCAAAGAAAATAATGGAAGATTTACAGAAATCTGGAATTGTTCAAATTTCTGAAAAAAGAGTAAGACTCCCAAAAAAACCTATTAAAAAGGTATCATCAAAAAGAATTATTGATACTTTATCAAGACAGAAAAAATATGAAGTTGAATCAAAGAGTGATATTGTATCGGAAAGAAAAAAGCCAATAGAGATTGATGAAAAGAAGAAATCCATTATTGTTCATATAAAACATCCTGATTTTATTGAAACCTTTAATATCGGTAGAAAAAAATTCAAAGTGCGATATGAAGAATGGGCTACTCAAAAGAGTGTATATTCAATATGTAAACTAGAGAAAGATAATCAAGTGGTTTATAATAAATCACATCCAATTTTTAAGAATGATATTAATCAAGATGAAATTAAAAGATTATCCCTGGGGATTTTACTAATTTTAAAAGATGTGAGGAATAAGGAAAAATTGATTAAAGAATTTAATCGGCTTCTGGAAGATACATTCATGGGGTAGAGAAATTATGAAGGGGTAGATATTATTAAAGATCATCTAATTGACAATCTTTGGCTCCCTGTTGTAAAGGGTGCCGCTCCATTCTTAAAACCTAGAAAAAGAAAAAATAGAAATTTGAAATTATTAACACTAACATCCCGACAAAATTTTCAAGAAATTCCAAAATTCATTAGTGAAAAACTTACAACGAAGAAGGATATTGTCGTATGGAATTATGATCACATCACAAGGGTTTGGTTAGAGCCAGATAAAGACATAGCACCAGCAAAAGTATTGGGAACTGGAAGATATGAAGATTCAGTTGCTAGATCATTACCTGTCGTTCTTAACCAATATTTTCCATTTGAAATAATAAATTTAGATTTTTCATCTCAGAATCCACCTTTGGAAGATGGAAGAATAGAAAAGGAGATTCTGAGTATAGAATATACAATATATCATCAAAAAGCGAGTAATCCAAAAGGATTTGTTTTAATTTATACCACTATTATCGATGGCAATAATTTAAATTCTACAACTATTGTCGATAATTCAAATCGTCTAACAATCTCAGGATGGTCAGGTTTATCAAGTGAAGAACTTAATCAAAGTATAACAGATTGTGACGGTAAATTAGAATGTATTGAGACCGTATTACAACAAATCTGTTTAAAATATGGTTATGAAGTAGAATTTAAGAAAATAAAAAGGAAAATACCAGGAGAAGAAAACTATATTTGTTCAATAGCTGGAACATTTAAAATGAGGTGATAATGAAATGCCTTCTTTCCGAATCGAGGATTTGCATGAATTGATAAAAACGACTCATGAAAGTCAAAATAACTGGCGTAAAAGTAATTGGGAAAAAACCTTAAAAGATCATAACGATGAGTTAGAAAATTTGTTAAAGAAGATAAATACTCTAAACTTATGGTCGAATAAATTACAAAGAATAAAACCTGCTGAAAAACTAATTCCTGAAATTTTTATTGATACTTATATGTCTCTCCATTTAGCCTGTTTTGGTCTTTATAAATATGCTCATATGTGTCTACGCTCTGGATCAGAAACTGTTTTACGATTAGTATTTTTTTCTACACATCCAGTTGAATTTGAATGGTGGAGTGAAGGTAGTGAATGGTATATAGAAGGAAGTAAAAAGACTGAAGTTTGGGGACCTGGATACGAATATTTCACCCAATTAAGAAATATTAAGGAGTTTGACAGATTATGCGACACGAATAAAAAAATACTTTCTACCAGTGGAAGTGGTATTAGAGGGATTCATAAAAAACTATCCAAATTTATTCACAGCGGTGCAGGATACCTCCAAACTAGGGTTGATAGGCTCTCTCCAGAATATAATTTACAAAAATTTAAGATTTGGATAGAAACTGCAAAAAAAATACAGGAGTATATCAATATAATACTTATTTTAGGATTTCCGGAAGAATTTAAAGATTTGAGAACCTCTGAAAGAAAAGAAATTATCGATATAGGAATAGAAGATGATCATTACATTGAAAAATTAAATGAAATGGGCTTTAACGCCGATTAATTGGTGAAAACCAAATGAATTTAAAATCTAATCATGAAGAAAGGAAATTTTCAAAATTAGCACCCTCAACAAGATACCAAGGTAGTAAAAGAAGAATTTTAGATTGGATTTATGAAAATATAAAGGATTTGAAGTTCGAAACAGTTTTAGATGGATTTGGTGGAACAGCAAGTGTAAGTTATCTTTTTAAATTAATGAAGAAAAAAGTAACATTTAATGATATTTTAATGTCAAATCATCAAATTGGTATTGCATTAATTGAAAATGATTCAATAGCATTAAACAAAAATGATTTGGATTTTGTCATTAAAAAAAATGGCTTTGAATATCCAACATTTATCAAAGATACGTTCAAGGATATATACTATCTTAATTCAGAAAATAAATGGCTCGATATTGCTGCATTTAATATCCAAATGTTATCAGAGAAATATAGAGGGAATACCCTGAGAAAGAAAAGAGCATTAGCTTTCTACGCCTTGTTTCAAGCTTGCCTTTGCAAAAGACCATTCAATCTTTTCCATAGGAAAAACCTATATTTGAGAACTGCAAATGTAAAAAGAAGTTTTAATAATAAAACCACATGGGAAAAAGATTTTTCTACCTTATTTTTTAGATTTTATAACGAAATTTCACAAAAAGTTTTTTCTAATGATTTAAAACATAAAGCCATTTGTAAGGATATTCTTAAAATAAACAATAAATCCAATTTCGATCTTGTATATCTGGATCCGCCGTATACAAGACCAAATGAACATTCACCAAAGAATTATTTTTCTTTGTATCACTTCTTAGAAGGCTTAGTTGATTATAATAATTGGCAAAATCGAATAGACCTAGAGGCAAAGAATAGAAGTTTAAAAAAACAGAAAACAGGATGGAATAAAAATAATTTGGAAAAGAATTTCGATCATTTATTTAATAAATTTAGCGAGTCAATAATTGTTCTTTCGTATGGTGATCCAGGAAATCCTTCTATAGATAAGCTTCAGGAATTGTTGCTTCAATATAAATCAAGAGTAGATGTCTTCCGTAAAGAATATTCCTATAAATTGAATCATAAGAACGGCACAGGAATGTATGAAGTTTTATTGATTGGTCAATAATACTTTGTAACAAAATGTAACCATCCTTGTAAACCAATTTAAAGCAAATCACTAAGAATGGTAATTATTGCCCAACCGATGACTATAGTTATAACCCCAATCAAAATATAAAGCGGAATGTTCTCTTGCCACGTTTTCTTCGCTTGTTTTCGTTTTTCGAGATATTCGGACCATTCTCGGGCATTACTCCAATAACTGTCTTTTGACAGTTTCTTCAGATTGATATCTCGTGTTCTAATATAATCGAGTTTTCTTTTAGAATGCCACAGAGTTAATTCAATTTCTTTGATCTTACCCTTGAAGTTAATGAAATTATTTTCCCTTGGGTCAAATTTATCTTTTTTCTCCATTTTTTCCGTATTTATATAATAACTACATTTCAAATTGGTTAAATCACCGACAACATCAAATTTAATTTTAGATCTAGTGATTTTGAGGTTTTCCATGTGTGCCTTTTCGATTGGAAATAAAACACAGAAGTCGACAGTTCCACCTGGTTTGAAATCATAATCCATATGCTCTTTGATAAATTGATAAAAAGAAGGATAGTTGGGAAATTCGGGATGAGAAAGTGGACCATAAGCATAAGATTCACCACCAACTCGAATTCTAAATAAATTATAGGGTTTAGAAAGATTGTAAAAATCATTTACTGTTGTAACGAAATACTCGTCAACCTGAGGATGTTTAATATATGGAATTCTAAAACCGTGGATTTTGATAACTTCTTGCCGTGTTGAGATTAGGTTGAAGAATTCTTTCGGTTCCATTAAGAATTCTTTATACTCGAAATCATCGTAAATATATTCTTTCAGTTCTGCAATTTGGTTATCAGTTGGCATTCCTAGAGCATGCACCAATTTTCTTTCATTATTACGTGTAGATACAGCTACTTTTAACAAAAAATATTTCTTTTTAGGGATTTTATTGTAATATTTTATAATCTTTTCTGTCATTAAATTATTCGTTCATTATGGTCTATAAGCTTTTATTTCTTACCTTTATAACTATTAAAAAGCTAAAAGGCCAAAATATAAGTGAGTAAAAACAATTCACAATATGGTTAAAAAGGTTGACAAAATGAAATTATGGGATAAGGGTACAGAAAAAGAATTCTTTACAAAATCAAGAGGATTTGCTACACCAGAGCAATTGTTTTACACGACTGACGATGGTAGGTATTTGGCCTACTGGCCCAAAGGCTACAAGGGAAAGAAAACCACGCTCCAGAGCAGGAATTCCTTGATAGGCAATTTTACCGAAAAATGGTGTGTAGACCTCTTACAGCCATTTGCCAATAAAATGAATGCTTTTGCTGTCCAGAATGTTGTCAGCGAAGAAATCGGGTTAACCAGACAGTCACCTGCTGATGTTGTTATTTGCAAAACAAGAAATACTGTTCAGAGGCCGGAAGACATTATTGCCATATTTGAGGTAA
>JAEOTI010000493.1 GCA_016839955.1 Candidatus Hodarchaeota archaeon
GAGCCCTTTAAGGATGCAATTGTAGCAATAGAGCCATCAAGCGCAATAAGACCATATTCATCTTTATCCTCGAGATGTTCAGCTAAATACTCAGTATGAAAACGAGAATCACATACATACAATTTTCGAGAGACTGGTTCTGGTGGTGTTAACACATACATCTCGTTCTTTCCAGTCGTCGAAACTCCACCAAAGATCACAAAACCTGATTTTGGCGATTTTTGACCAAGAATTTTTAGCCGACCAATTATTGCCTGTAAAGCTGTTGTTACATTCTTCCTGGTAGTTTTACTACGAATGTTCGCAGCTGTTCCAACTTCTTCGGTTAGTTCTGATACAAAATCAGAGAGAACTCTACCAGGAGGAATATATAAGGAGACTAAACATGTGCTACCATCTTGAGACTGCTTATTTGTTATCTCTTTTAGCTGTTTTTTCAATCTATACTTTCGAAAACTACCTTCTGTCTCATCTTTAAGTTTATCTTTTGCTTTACTCAATATCAGGCCCACAATTTTTCCATTGAAATCTTCTAGTCATGGAAAAGAATACTTTTTTCCCTTTTTTTGGATTTGTATCTAATGCAATGAACTTGTTTTTTAATAGAGAATGCCTTCCTTCAGGTGTTAGTTTCTTCTCTTTTTACCTAGAAGATTATTGGTTATTTCAGTCTGTTGAAAAAATTTCCAACAAACTTCCAAAAGCTGATTGGACAGGAATTTTCGATACATTTTCTTTATGGAGCGAAGCAAATTTCAAAACGGACCAAAATAGCCTATTTCCATTTAAGAAAGAAAAAAATAACAATCTTTCGTCTAAGTACAACATTAAGAATTACACAAAATCTAAACCCTTAGCAAAGGTTCTCGAAACGGGTTACCAACCTTCAAAAATCACTCTTTCACCGACTCACATAGTTTCTCGTCTTTCATATGAACATTTTGTGAAAGAATATCCGAATCTAATGGTTGTATGTATTGATGCTCATGATGATCGTGGGGAGATTAACTTCCCAGATAATTTATGGCTCCATCCAGAAATTGTTCCAAAAACTGTACTAATCGGAGGAAAAACTGCAGGTACTAATGTGAATGGTCATGATGTTGTGTATAAAAATCATTTTGGAACTATTAAAGAAACAATCGAGTCCCATCAGCTAATTAAAGCTCTAGCAAATCAAAATATCTTGTTAAGTATAGATTTAGATTATTTTCAGGAATCTGAATGGGGTTTTCCAACCTATTTACTTAGAGAGAAATTTACAGGGCATTCACAGAATATTTATCATCGTTTTATGGATTATCTATCCATAAATCCTAATATTTCTAACGAAAGCATCTTAATAGGGCAAATTCTTGGTTTATTCTCATCTCAAAACGAAATTGATGATTTTAAAAAGAAAAGAATAGAAGCTATCAAGTTAGAAGGTGAGAGAGTACAGAAAGAAGTTATGTTGATAATAGAATTTCTAATTGAAAATGGGTGTAATATCACGACAGTTGATATTTGTGAGTTCTGTTTTCCCCTAGATTGCCAATTCACAGGTAGAAAACAACTCGAGAAACTATTCAACCTTTTAGTAGGTGAATTGATATCTGGGAGTCATGTGTGAATAATTGTGCCGATTTCTGGTTCAAATGGATTTTCTATAGCCTTTTTAATTTTCTTTAGATCCTTGGATACAATAACAATCGGAATAGACACTCTTTCAGCGATTTTTGTGGCGATAAGAGTAAAAGGTGCATTAGCTCCGGCTCCAATATCCTCTCGTCTAAAAAGATCAAAAAATTCAGTATATTTCAATTTGCTGAATTTTTTAGCGTTAGGATATTTCTGCGGATCACGATCATACACAGCATCAACATTTGTAATGTTAATTATTGATTTTGCATTAAAATAATCTGCTATAATAGCTGCATCTTCATCGGTTTTTAATGCTGGGAGATAACCTCCACAAACAGCTACTTTATTTCGTTCTAACTGCTCAATAAGGTTTTCGAAGTGCCTAGGTAGCACTTGAGAACAGTATCCGTGTAGATAGTTTGCAAGAAGACGAGAATTCAACCATGTGGGTTCAATCCCCATAATGTCTTTTTCTCCTTCAGATAGACCTTCTGGTAGAGCTTTGATATATTGCCTTGCAACAGCTCCGCCTCCACATACTATCACAAATTGATAATTTTCGTCCATCTTTTCTTTAATAAGTTGTGATAACCCTGCTAAAAACTCTTTATCAATAGTTCCAGGATTTATCACTGATCCACCTAAACTTAACACAATCATCCGATTAACTCCGTTTAAATTCCAATTAAAATTGTTTGATCAAGTATTTCAATATTTTATCTTAAGAATAAACCTTCATTATGGTCTAGAGTTTATATAAATTGGATACTAATTGAATAAAATCAATTGTCAAATCTCTTAGATTCTTTATCGATATAATAATTAATGTAAATATACTCAATTAAGTTAGGAAAATGCGGGCCATTGACAAAATTTACTATTATTCTCTTTGATTCTTCCTTACAAACTGTCTCTGAGTTGTCTAATTCTTTTAAAAAACACAAATCTATTCATAATGACGCTATTCGAGAAAACTGTTCACCTAATGAACTCATTGTTGATAACGCCCGTCATTACCCTGCTTTTAAAACGATAAAAACTCAGAATGTCCAGAAAATGGGGCGTCCTGATATAATTCATCATAGTCTAGTATCATTAATTCATCATCCTGTTTTTTCTTCAGGAATGACCTCCGCATACGTCCATACTCTCGGTAATCTCTATTTTAAAATTCCAAATAATTGGAGAATTCCCGCTAATTATATTCGATTCTTAGGGTTAATGAGACAACTATTTCAAAATGGTTTTGTTCCCTCACAACCTCAAAAGAAAATTCTCTCGCTTCATAAAGGATCTCTAGTAAATTTAATTAAGGAAGAGAACTTAGAGGGTAAAAAAATTCTTTTTTCAACCTCAGGAAAAGAAATATCTTTAAACAAACTAATTTTAAGGGAGATGGAGTTGGAATCAAGAGTTGTATTTCTTATTGGCGGTTATCAAAAAGGAAATCCTTCCCAAGAGGTACTAGAACTATCAAATGAAGTTTATTCTATTTTACCATCAAATTTAACGACATGGACAACAATTTCTCTAGTAATGAATTCTTTGATGAACCACCCTTCTACTTCTTGAGGATTAAGTTATGCTCCTGACTGATGATTTAATCCAACAAGCAATCAAGCTATATGGCAAACCACGACTAATCAAATCAGAAATTACTTTCAAGGAATGGGAATGGTCTTATCTTGGTCCTTCCATTTCAAAGAACCGTTTTCACGATATTACATTATTTATTCAATATAATAAAGAAAAATTTGTGACAATACAAAAGCCCTATTATTCTATTTTGGGTGATACAAGCAATATTTTTAGAGTTCCTAGTGGAGGATTACGTTCATCAGAAAACATTACCCAAGCAGCATTACGTGAGGCTTTGGAAGAGACTGGACTTACGATTCGATTAATAAGATTTGTTTTACTCTGCCAGACTAACATAATCGTAGAAAATCGGGGTGTTTTTCCTTGGAAAACCATTATCTTCACTGCAAAACCGGTTAGTGGATCTTTGGGAGCCTTTGACAAGGAAGAAATTTCAAATGTAGCAGTTCACACCCGAGAAGAGTTACAGGGTCCAATAAGAACAGCTCTATTAAATTCAGGCTGGGGAGGCTTTCAATATCGTGTTTTTTTGACAGATAAAACATTCGATATTGTATTTCAGAACAAATAAAAGAAGAGTAAACAACTTTTGGTGCCGAGGGCGTGATTTGAACACGCGACGTTCGTCTGCTAAGCAAAAGCTAGCTCAACAGAAACCGGATCTTCAGTCCGGCGCTCTCCCGGTCTAAGCTACCTCGGCATTTTTAGATTAAATTCTAAATTAGTCATAAAATGGCTTTTTTCACTACCTAATCCTGTGTTTACGGTTAATAGTTTTACGTCCCCATTTATATTTCCTAAGTTTCGCACTTGGATACCCACAGTGAGCACATCGTTTCTTTTGAAGGTGATAGGAATGAAATCCACATCGACGGCATCGAATATGAGTTTTTTTTCCACTACGTCTTCCTCTTGATGGTGTACCTTTTGTCATAATAAATTCCTCTTATTTATTTGATTAGATATTAAGGTGGACTAATAAGAACCACGTTATCTCCTCTTAACACAATTTTACCTAATTTCTCGCCGGATTCACCTTCAGTGTTTGCTAGTACTTCTGCCTCTTCTAGAACTAAGTTCAGATGGGCATCATAGGAGCGGAGAATGCCCCGAACTTCTTTATTTCCTCTTAAACGCAGAAGAATTGTTTTATTCAAACTCTTTTGAAGGAGATCCAGAGGTTTTTGCAGTTTTTCCATATACTGGCCGCCTTTTTTTTGGTATTATTTTTTTTTAAATTGGTGGATTTTTTCAATGTGTGCTTGAAAACCTTATCTAGGTATAGTGGTGCTCCGACCGGGATTTGAACCCGGGTATCCGCAAACTGTCCGTAATGGACTGAAACGGCTTTCTGCGGGGCGAAAGCCCGCAATGCTTTCAGCTTTGGTTCTATAAAACCATATGGGCCGAGCTACACCATCGGAGCAAAGGAGTTATTACCTTTAATGTGGTTTTCTCAACTATCATGGGCATTTAATGGCAATCTGGTTCTCTAGCTTCTACGCCAGCGAAGTTCCTTAAAAAATATTGGTAATAATGTCCATCATTCTTAAGAAACTTAAGAAAGGAATTTCCAGTTGAAGGAGTGAAGAATAATGTCAAGACTTCGTCGGGGAGTAGCTAAACGGCGGAAAAGAGAAAAAAGGGAGATTAGAAGGCTTGCTTACCTAAACATTTCAAACCTCTTTGAACAAGCGATATTAGAGCCAAATGAAGCGAAGAAAAAGCAGTTTATTCAGAAAGCATTAAGAACTAGTAGAAGCACTCGCACTCCTATTCCAGACCGATATCGAACTTTTTTTTGTCGAAAATGCGGTAGTAGTTGGTTTGGTGAGACAAGAAGAGTTAGGATGAGAGGCTCTAACAAATCAAGGAGACGACATCAAGTAATAACTTGTTTAGTTTGTGGCTTTATTTATAGAAGAGCTTTAAGTAGAGAAAGGGTATAATATACGTTTATTTTTCTTATTTCTTCAAAGGTATTCGCCAGCAGCGGACTTAAAAGGCCTTTTAGAAGGCCATAGCCTGATGATTTGAAATCCCCGAAAATTATACTCATTCCAAAAATAGTCGAAGATATTCAAATAACATTCATGAACTATCCCAATTATGGAGTAAAAAGGTAATGGTACAAAGAGGAAAGATCATTAGGATTGCTGGCCCTGTAATAGATGTTGAAGGTCTTCCTGGAGTTGAACTTTACGAAATTTTACGAGTAGGCGATGAAGCTTTAATGGGAGAGGTCATTAAAATTCAAAAACAACCAGGTGGACGACATATAACAACATGTCAAATTTATGAAGAAACTGCAGGCTTAAAACCTGGTGAACCAGCTGTAACAACTGGCCTTCCTTTAAGTGCAGTCTTAGGACCTGGTTTAATTGGTCAAATCTTCGATGGAATCCAAAGACCTCTACCATCAATTAAAGATGCTACTGGAGATTTTATTCAGCGAGGGGTAGAGGCTACTGCTCTTGATCTTTCATTAGAATTTGATTTTACTCCTTCAAAGAAAATTGGGGATAGGGTACATGGAGGTTCAATAATAGGTAAAGTTCCAGAAACTACACTTGTTACATCTAAAATTCTTGTACCTCCTCGTGTTAAACCTGGAAAAATTAAGGATATCAAACCTGAAGGAAAGTACCCCTTAAAAGAAACTTTAGCAATTATAGAAACATCATCTGGTGAAATTCCGGTAAAAATGTATCATGAATGGCCAGTTAGAAATCAAAGACCATTTGCTTCCAAGTTAGCATCAGATATTCCATTGATAACTGGTCAACGCATCTTTGATACCTTTTTCCCAATCAGTAAAGGGGGTACTGGCGCAATACCGGGGGGATTCGGCACTGGGAAAACTGTCTCCCAGCATCAGCTTGCTAAATGGTCTGACGCCACCGTAGTTGTCTATATTGGCTGTGGTGAACGTGGAAATGAGATGACAGAAGTTCTTGAGGAATTTCCTGAATTGGAAGACCCTCGCACTGGTGAAAAACTGATGAAAAGAACTATTCTCATTGCAAACACGAGTAACATGCCTGTTGCTGCTCGAGAAGCAAGCATTTATACTGGTATTACATTAGCAGAATTTTACCGAGACCAGGGATTTGATGTTGCTCTTATGGCTGATTCTACTTCACGATGGGCTGAAGCTTTACGTGAAATTTCAGGTCGTCTTGAAGAAATGCCTGGAGAACAGGGTTATCCTGCATACTTAGCTTCCAAAGTTGCTGAATTTTATGAACGAGCTGGTCGAGTTGAAACTCTAAATGGAGACAAAGCTAGTATATCAGCTGTTGGTGCAGTTTCACCAGGTGGAGGAGACTTTAGTGAACCGGTTACTCAAAACACTCTCAGAACAGTTCGTGTATTTTGGGCTCTCTCTAAATCTTTAGCCTCTTCTAGACACTTTCCTGCAATTTCATGGTTAGAATCATATTCCATGTATTCTGATTCCTTAGAAGAGTGGTTTGGAGCTAATGTTCACAAAGACTTTGGTTCGTTACGAGAAAAAGCCATGGTTCTACTCCAGAAAGAAAAAGAACTTCAGGAAATTGTACAACTTGTAGGACCCGATGCACTACCAGAATCAGAAAAAATTACACTTCAAGCTGCTAAGATGATCCGAGAAGACTTTCTTCAACAAAATGCATATTCAGAGGATAGTTATTGTTCTTTAGAAAAACAATATCAAATGTTAACCGCTATAATGCATTTTCATAAACAAATGCAAGAATGGCATGAAAAGAATATTAGTTTAGATGAGATTGTAAAACTTCCAGTCGTAGATGAGATTGCGCGACTAAAATGGCGAATTGATGACTTTGATGACAAGTACAAAATGGTAATAAAGGAAATTAATTCTGCTTTTGCTTAATCTCTTATTTCTATGATCCATTCACCCTATTTTGCAAGGTTGACACGTCTTAGCAATTTCGCTAACTCTTTCTCTTTTGGAAATTCTGCAGCAAGGGTTTTTGAAAATTTTCTGATTGTTTTTTTTGGTTCTTGCCCCTTTTTTTTCACAATATAAGATTTTTTACCATCTTCTTCTTCTTTTTCCGTGAGAATGTCTTCTTTTAATGAAAATTGTATCAATAACTCATATGTTGTTAATTCAGCCAGTTTTAATAGGATAACGGCCTTTTCTGAGGAAAGAGTTGTTTTTTTTGGGGAAGC
>JAEOTI010000494.1 GCA_016839955.1 Candidatus Hodarchaeota archaeon
AACCTCTGGGTGGAAAAAGGACTCCTTGAGGTATCATTTGTTGGTGGTTTCCCCGGCTATTTCCTGAATTCGACCTACAACATAATTTCCAAATTTGGACTTTTGATGGGGGATTTGTGGATTCTCGTAGTCAGGAACTGGGTTGAGTAGATAGGTCTGGTCCTGTGTCTTTACTGCAAGAACTGTTTGATTCTTCAGACCTAAAAAATAACTGATTGAGAACGAGAAGATGTCTTGTACATCTTCTAGAGGAATGATCGTTGTCTATAGCCCTAGATAGAACTTGAATTGTTCCAAGAGTTCAGTTCCTTTGAAGACACTCCAAATTATACCTACTTTTGGACGGTTCCAGATACTAAAGGACCAACTGAAGTCAAAGTCGAAGGGACAATTGACTCCGTCAATACTACAACGGAAATCTGGAAAGTTGTACAAGTTGATTTCTTGTTCTTTGACAGTCTTTCTCCGAAAGGCAATGTTGTAGAAGTTGATGAAATCTTTTTCTTTAATGTCTCTTCTACAGAACGATTTCGGGTACTTTTGGAAGGAAATATCTTCTTAGATTGGACAATGAATGGAGAAATAAATTTATCTACTTCACTAACAACCAGGGGATTGCACATCTTGACTGTTGAGGTCGAAGATGATTATGTATACCAAACAAGAGTAGATTTCAATATCGTGGGAATTATTATTAATTATTAACCTTTTCAAGTATTTGTCATCCATATTCATGAATAAAAAGAAATATTAGAACATTCTTTATTTTTGGAAGAGTAGTATCTAATATTAAAATCAAAAAAGGGAAAGATTAAACTATGAGCGAAAAAGATCGTAGAAAAAGGGAAAAGGAATCAATAGAGAAACTAGATGAAGCAGAAAAAATAGTTAAAGGAGTACGAAAGAAAGAAGAATCCGCCAGAAAGTTGGATAGAGCAGCTACTAAATTGGACGTTGAAGCGGAGAAACATCCAGAAAAAGCCTTTGAAAAGCACAGACAAGCCACTAAAAAACGTGAAGAAGCCGCGGATAAACGAGAAGAAGCCAATGAAAAACGAGAAGAAGCTACTAAAAAACGAGATGAAGCTCAGGACCTTCTTCATTAGCTACACCTCTCATTTTTTCAAAAGAAATTTTTTCGAAAAGAACTTCATTGCTTTTTTCCCCGACTATCTAAAGACCTAACCTATTAGGGAGTGGAGTGAAGTGATTGAATGCCTATCACCCTTCTTGCACAATTCTGAATGGAAAATATTTAGTGAAAGTATCAGTCACTCCAATGGGTACTTACCTACGACTCTGCAATCTAAAAGGTCATTATCTCAAACGTCTGAATCTTGGATCATCTCTTGCAGATATTCGTAGAGCTTTGACTACGACTCAACGCACCAAACTGTATCGCAAACCCACTATCCATGTTGGTGGGCATACTTGAGTCATTCCCCAGACCAAAGGCATTATTTTTACCTACAATCATGCTGTACGAGAAGCTGTTGTGAACGCTCTGATTGGGAATTTCAGCACTTGGTGGTATGTTGATGATATTGAAATTTTCTTTGGTCCAATTTCCGATAGTGATTGTACTGAAGACACCTCTTTGAATTTGAATATTCTTGTGGTTATTGCATCTGTGTTTTCGATCTCAGTTTTTAAACTAAGGAAATATAATTAGTGAAACAAGTTACTCAATCATTCAATATAATCAGGATTCACTTTCTAACCTATCTCTATAATCTAGGTAATAGTTCTTCCTCTACTTACGTATTGTTCAGAAACCATGATTTAATTAAAAACTCCTACAAAAACGGATAAGAAACTTACATAATTTGTTGGTGATTTCACATTGAAGAACTCCAAACTGGACCGAATTCGCAAAGATCTTGGTGGTACTACCTTAATAGTCTATATGTATATTCTTCGAGAGCATAAAGTCGGAGTGAGAGCGACACAACGAGCCCTATCATTAACTTCTCCAAGTATTGCGAGTTATCACCTTGAAAAACTCGTTAATTCTGGTCTTATTGAGAAAGATTCAACAGGTACCTATCAACTCCTTCGTAAAGCAGATATCCCATCACTATCCCAGTATATTTTACTGGGCAAATGGATTGTACCTAGGTATTTGTTTTATGCTAGTTTTTGGACAATTTTTTATTTTGGATTTCTAATTTTATTTTACCAAGGGGAACTAACTGCCTCAAATGCCTTTGGAATATTCGTTGGAGGAATATCTTGCCTAATTTTTTGGCTTGAAACACTTAAGGCCTTTCTTGATAGACCTTTTTAAAAATAATATTATCAATAACTCTAGAATGATTTGTAAGGATCATTTTATTTAATAAACTTAAATTGCTTCTTATTTATTTTTTACTGAATTAGTGTTCGAAAAAGTCGAACAGGTGTGCGAATCCTTAGAACACACCGTTCGACTCAATAGGTTTATTTTATCTAAGACCTTAGGGTTCTTGTGAATATAAATTTCATTAAGCAACTTAAATTTTAATAAAAAAACTAGGAGTCCTTCTCTGATGGATAAAATAATAAAATTCAACCTTAATAAAAGTTTGAAAGCCTTAACTGGACTTATTATTGTTTTAATAATTACAACAAGCTCTTTTTATGCTGTTATTCCTATTTCTGCGAATAACAGTTACCAAAACTCTGATTCACTCACAGAATCATATTCAATGATTGACAATGATCCAACAAGCTCTACACCAAGTGATGATTATGGTACACCTGCAATTAAGAGTTTAATTGAGGGAAACCAGCAAGATATTTACGAAAAGAAAATTAAAATTCCATCAGAGAATAGAGAATCTAATTCAACATTAAAAACAATGACTAATGAAATAGTAGTCAATTTAGATTTAAATAAGCAGTATTACTATCCTGGAGAGAGAGTAATTTTCCTAGTTCAGGTTACTGAAGGATTTTCTCCGGTAATAAATGAATATGTAAGTGTAAAAATTCGTGATGATGTTCAATATATTGTATATGATAGTGGAGGTTTTCTTAATTCGAGTGGTCAATGGCAGGGAGACTTTTTACCCTCGGCAGAAGGATTATACTTTATAGAAATTAGAGTATTAGACAGAACCCGCTATGCAAATTTTCAAGTTTCTAGTATCGGACTCTTTTGGCGACATCCTTGGGAATTCAAAGCTGGGCAAGAAGTTCGTTCTCTTGCAATAGTGCTCAATACAACTTCCTTTTCACCAATTGAAGGAGCACAACTTATTCTCAATATTATAAAGCCATATGATGGCGATACAGAAGAAGATACTGTAGAAGTTTTTTCTGGATTCACGGATGAAAATGGCATTTGTGATATTAATTATACATTTCCAGATTCACTTACTGGTTACTATTATAATGCTAATATAACTGCAAGTTATAATGGAAAAAACACCTCTAGTCAACAATGGCTGTGGACATATTATGATTATTCTTATTATGAAGACAATCAGGAAGGCTCTGATAATTATGAATTTATAATCACCACAGATAAACCCCTTTATTCAGCAGGAGAGAGAATTAATTACAGATGTATAGTATGGGAGAAAAATCACCTTACAGTTTCGAAAAAACCTGTTCAATTACCAGTTGACATTGAGGTTGTTTCACCATCTGGTCTAACTCTAATCAAGAAGATTATTCCAACCAATGAAAATGGTATCGTTTCTTCCAGTTTTACAATAGATGTGGACGCTGAACTTGGCAATTATACTATAATTATGAGTGTTGGATCAGCTTCTACTAGTAAATCTGTGAAAGTGGATAAATACGAACTACCTGCCTTCAGGGTTACAAATACTTTGAAACCCAATTATGACTATCATTTTGGGAGTTTTATTGAAATTGAAGGAATCATCTCTGCAAATTATTATTTTGGTCAACCTGTCTCAGATGGTCAAATTGAATATACTATTTACTTTGATGGTAGCCAAGTCAAGAAATCTGGTACTGGAAAACTATCAAAGGATGGAAATTATCATTTCAAGACCATATTGGCGCAAGCAGATGCAGATTATGAAATAGAGCTGATACTTACCGATACAGTTGGCAGAGAGGTTACTGCTAACGTTAGAATACCTGGTCGTTCCGAAATTGGAGTATATGGGTATGTTTATCCCTACATTCCCATGCCACAAGATACTGTATATTGTAATGTGTGGGCTTACGACAAAACAAATGATGAGTTTTGGGGGTATCCAATTGATGAAGGAACAGCGACGTTTAAGGTTATTGGAGTTTCAATTCTCAATCAGGAGAAAAAAATTAGACAGTTTGAGGTTGATTTAGGTGATTGGGGATGGGCTTCAGCATCATGGGTTTTATCTTCTCAAGAAATTAAGCTTTATTATAGATTTAAAGTCTTTGTTGAGATTGAATCAAACGATGGTAGAAAAGGATCAACTACCTTATTCTTTGGGTATTCACGCATAAATGCATCAATTGATGTTCAAAATTTCCCCTATCAACCTGGTGATGAGGTGACAATAGCACTTTCAATTACAGATAGAATAACTGGGTCAAGAACATCTGTAGATGGTGAGATATTTATCTTTGATCCTGATTGGGACGTTATAACTTCTACAGAAGGGAAATTTACTGATGGAGATTCATTTTCTTTCACTCTTTCTCCTCTCACGAAATCTGGCGAATATTTGATTGGATTTTCTATAATAGAAAAGATTAATCTCTATTTTTATGACTACTATTACTATCATTATATAAAATCAACATTCAGAGTTGGTCCTGAATATTCTTTTGATCTCTCAGTTTCTCCGGACTCAATAGTAATGGGAGAAACCATCCAAATTTCGGGTCATTATTCCATGGAAACTAACGTTCCAGCAATTATTGAAATTGCAAAGCGTGGAATAGTTGATTTCTACATTATACAATCGTCTGGATCATTTTCATTTCAATTAGATGATACTTTCAACCTAGCTCCTCGATTTTTAATTAGTATGTTTGTTATCGATACCCAAGGTGTTATTTTTGTCTCTACAATAACAGTTGAGGTTGATTCTAGCATCTTTCTTGACTTTAATATGGATAAAGATATGTACCAACCTGGTGAAACTGTATCAATTTCAATGAGTACGAAAAATGCAAAAAATGAATCTATTAATTCCCAAGGAGCTATGTCTTTTCTTGACTCTGCAATATATGGTCTAGTTGAAGACACTGAAAGTGAAGCTGTATATTTTGAGGAAGAAACATTTTACCCTGTTTTAAGAACCATCACCTCTTGGACACCTTACGATGATTACTGGTGGTGGTGTGCCTATCCATTTTATTACGAAAGCTTCGGTGCATATGGACAGTCACGATATGGATATGGTTTATATGAAACCTATGACTCAGCAAAGCGTGGAGAAGGAGAACCAACTCAAAATATTGAAGAGAGTAGTCCTAATCTACCTCAAAAAGAAGTCAAAATTCGTGATAACCTTCCTGAATCTGCCTATTGGCATCCAGAACTTCTTATCTCTAATGAAGGTCTTAATTTCTCATTGGTTCTCCCAGACAACATTGGAGAGTGGACTATAAGAACAGTGGTCACTACTTCTTCCGGGCAAGGGACTATCTATAAAGGAAACCTAACTACATTCTTACCTTTTTTCGTGGATCTTGAAAAACCGTTGGTGATGAGTCAAGATGATGTTGTTCTAATCAAAGGAATAGCTAATAACTTCATGAATAATACAGCAACTATTAACCTTACCTTAGATGTTTCAAATGGTATAGAACCACTTATTGATACCCAACAGACATT
>JAEOTI010000495.1 GCA_016839955.1 Candidatus Hodarchaeota archaeon
CCAATCTCACATATGGACAGTAAAACAGCTACCGAAATTTTTAACTTATTAATAGAATTAAATAGCAATAAAAAAGTAACAATTCTCCTAACCACTCATGATTTATCATTAATTCCCGATAATACGAGAGAATTATATTTAGATGATGGAAAAATTGTAAATTAAAGTTCAATTTGGGAAAGTCGTATCTAATAAAATACTATCTGAACTAATCATGTCTTTCCATCGTTCTAACATACGAAATAAGGAGTTTTTTCCTTCATCATCAAGATTAAAACCATCTTCTAGATTTAGGTTGAAAAATTGTAAAACAGAAGTCTTTTTATCATATTTTGCTTCCATTCTTCCAATTAAATTTCCCTGATAAAGCAAAGGATAAACATAGTAACCCCAGATCCGATCTTTAGGTTTCTTATAGACTTCCCAGTTATAATCAAAATGGAATATCTTCTTGATAAAATCTCTATCATAAATTAGGGGATCAAGCGGTCCTAAGGCACGCATCTCGTTATCAGTTTCACATTCTAAAAATTCTTCCCAATTAGGAACAACAACATATCCAATTGTTCCAAATTTAAGCACATCTTCTATTGTTCCGTTTTCAATCCATTCAGGATTCACTAATTTTTTCTTTCCAATGGATAGAGTTCCTTTTTTTGTTTGAGAAATGCGTCCCACTGACATAAGAGGGTAATACTTTTGTTTAAGCTTGAATGACTGTAAGGAGTGTTCTTCTTCTGTAAAATCCTTGTTCAGGGACATATCTGGAGACACATATCTTTCTTCAAGGTCGTATATTTTTCTAAAACTCTCATCTCGCCCAACAATCATTATTTGTCCTAATTGCCATAGAAATTCTAAGACGTTGCCAGCGAGCCTGCCTGACTTCCAAATTCTATAACCGCGGTCCACAGTTCCAAGATGAGCTAAATCATTACTATTTGTCGGACCGTTTGTTCTTATGAATTCGAGAATTTGTTCAAAGACACCTGGATAATCTTCTTGGAGCTTTTTTATTCTGGTTTTGTAATAAGAATGGAGAAATTTTTCTTTCATTCTACTTTGAAAGAGGGGAAAATGATCCATATGGATTGCAAATAAATTTGGAAAATAAGCTTCGAAAACTTGCTTTTCAGTATACATTAGCTTCTCAAATTGACTTTTACGGTAATTTGGAACCCGTGCTGCGAAAAATAAATCGTGATTACGCCCTGCGGGATTCAAAGGATCGAACTGTACCATTCTTTGTTGTTCAAACACTTTTTGAATTCCATCATCCCCCAATCCCTGCCACTCGTTTAAATACGTTCCAACTATCATAATTCGTCTAAAATCCTCTTCATTCACCTCAGTAATCTTGAAACGCATTATATTTCAAGTCCAATTTGAATCGAATTAATCTCTTATTTGTAATATACTACTAGACTGGTTTGAAATTGTGTTGTCGCGAAATTAATGTTTCTGACTGTTTGACCATTCAATGGAGTGTAGAAAAGATGACATAATGGGAATATAGAATACTAAAAATAAGTCTTATATCTCGAGGGATAAAATTTCAAGAAGAAACGCTCAATACTTTAGGTTCTGATGGTTAGGAAGATAAAAAATAAAAAAAATAGAATTTTGATCACTGGATCAAGTTCTGGGATTGGGAAGGCAACGGTCAAAGTCCTGAGTGACTTGCAATTGTGTTACTAAGAGATTTCCCTTTTCATTTGCTGCGAAATTCCCTGTAGCATTTGTTTTGCAGAATCGGAGAGTTTAGGAACCACTTGATGGACGATTTTTTCCTCATTTTCTCGAACAGCTTTGGGAACGTTCGGCGCAACATTCATCCAAGTGGCCATAATTGCTGAGCGGATTTCTTCTGACGACTCAGCTAGTGCTTCAATCCGTGCCCGGATAACCTTTGCTTGGGTTTCCTCTGACGTTTCAGACAATGCGATAGTCAGTTTACTCAAGAAATTTACTCGTTTTTCCTCTGACATCTTATACATCTTGTTCAATGTTTCAGAAACATTGGATTTTCCTTGTTCATAAGGCAATTCTGCTATTTCCTGGAAGTATGCTTTTGGATTCATCACTTTCACAACCAAAGATTCTAGAAGAATGAATAAGATGTTAACCATTGTTAAGTCTTTCCTTACCTTTCCATCGAAAATACCTTAATGACCTTTAGTTCTACTCTACCTCATGTATTGCCTTCTCCATTGCTTATTGTTATTCATTCTTAGTGAGTTTACCTCTTACTTGATTACATCATCTAGAATCATTAATTAGTTATGTTTTAGAAAATAGTGATTCAATTGTAGTCTTAAAACGACCAATGAAAGATTTGATGTTCCAAGAACTTGAAGAAAAAATGAAAAATATGATGATCCTGATGCCGATGGTTTGACTAATTATGAGGAATACCTTTATCACACAAATCCACTTAGCTACAACGCACCCTACCTGACAACTTCATCAGCTAATTATCAGAATGGTCGTGGATCAATCTCTGCTTCTGCATTCACTGGATTTCATTATATCAGTCGAATTAGTATCTACTACATATGGCCAGGTGGGACGTGGGAGGTTTTCCATCGATATTTCTCAAATACGTACCGAGCTTCTTCAGGTGTATCAATTTCCCCCCCTGACTCAGCATTCAGCACTTCAAAATATTCAGACAACGCTTTCGCCAGTATCACCTATTATGTGAGAGTCTACTCAGACTCGGGAGCGCAAATATTTTATTCTGGGTATAAATCCTTCACAATCACAAAAACCTCAGGTGATCCTCCACCGATCTAGGGAAGTGAGGTTTCTTCTCCTTCCTTTTTTTTATAATTTTCCAAAGTATTGGTCTATATGGGAACTTTCATAAAGACTGAGGTCATTCTAAGATAAAAGACAGGCTTCTATCATCATAAGGGGTATATATTGTGAAAAAGCTACAAACAAGTTCTTCAACTGTACTATTGTTATTGATTACAATCGTTTTTAACGCGAATGTTATTTATTCGCTATCATACATCCCTGAAAAGCAAGTTGCATCATCACAGTATGTAAGAACTGGACCAATGATTCTTGCTGACCTAACAGGTGATGGAATTGCCGACCTCATTATGGAACTCGATGATAGTGGGATCGTTGTTGTGGATGGGGAAACTGGGCTCCGATTGTGGCTCCAAAATTTTGAAAATTGCACTACTTGTGTTCCTCTCGATACTGCTGACATCAATGAGGACGAAATCCCTGACATC
>JAEOTI010000496.1 GCA_016839955.1 Candidatus Hodarchaeota archaeon
AAGTATCTCAGCTAAATAAGTGGTTTGACGAGAAACAGGAATAATTACTGAGACTTTATTGATCTGCAATGTTGAAACCACCTTCCTCAGGAAATAAACACAAGCAATGAGCTTTTAAGGAACAATTTATTGTAGTAGAGCCTATTAACTCTAGGGTAGCAGCAAATTTCACATCCTGGTCTTCCCATAAATCAGTTAACAAATCCGATCGAATGGGACAAGGTGAAAAATGACCTAAATAATCAAGATATAGCAAGTATTTACCAATTGGGCAATTATAACTTGGTATTATGGCAGAACTAGATGGTACTATGGGTGAAGAAGATGGAAGTTGATAAGTAACGATTCGCTGAGGATCTAACTTTTTAATTTCCTTCAACCGCTCCTCAATATTTTGGATCTCATATCTCAAAGCAATTTCTTCAGGCAGATGCAGAATTGTTACTGGCTGCACCTTGATTCTCTTTATTTCTAATTCTTGAGCTAATGCAACAAGCTGTGCTAGCTGTGCTTGCTCCGCATTTAATTGACTTAAAACGACAAGAAGGATAATTTTATCTGATAAATTATCTTTGTCACACATTCTACGTAGATTATCGACAATGGGATCTAGTTGAACACCTCGAATTTTAAAAAAGATGTTAGGATGGAGACTATCAAGAGATATTGCAAAATTAGTTACACCAAAGTGAACTAGATCTGCCACCTTGTCTTCGGTAAGTAAAACGCCATTTGAAAGAAGCTCAATATTGGATACAATACTACCATAATATTTTAAAATTTGGACTAATTTGTTATATTCTAATAAAGGTTCGCCCCCTGTTATAACTACATCAGAGATGTTGAACTTTGAGAGTAGAGTCTCAGGAAGGCAGAAACGAGACCATTCCCGTCCTTTCACCCTTTTCATTGAATAATGATAACAATACTCACATCTAAGATTACATAATCGAGTTATTTCCAGCATCAAAGTTCGAGGAATTAGCCTCACATTAACCCCTCCTCATGTAGAATTGATAGCATTTGGGTAAATCTTGCCTGATAAGTCCATGCTTCAGGATAGGCAGGTATTATATTTCTGTTAATTTTAGAAAATTCAGCTATTGGAAAACCGGGAATTCCTTTTTGCCCATTCTTATACATATGAAAGGGGATACTCCCTGCAGCAAGAGTCTGAAACAAAGTAACACTTATTGCTTGGGAGAGGAGATGGTATGGGCGAGGGATATGCAGAAGGCGAGAACAGCGCTGTAAAACATATCGAAAAGATAAAAAATCCAACATTCCGACTGCATAGCAATTTTTGGGTAATTTTCTTTGATCTTGTTCAGGGAGAGCGCCATACCAATAGGTTAAAGGATATTTTAATTGTTCTAAAGTTTTGGATGCGATCGTTATGCGGTCTTGGGCCTGAAACCACCGTGAAGTTGTGCCTAGGATTGCAAAATCAATATCCCGGTCACTTATATCGCGATTCTTATACAAAGATGGTTCAGCACCAAGTGGAAGGTAATAAGTATCAGGTAAAAGGGGATATTTAGCAATAGAGAAATTCAAATCAGGCTTCCAATAGCGGAGAGTTGCTTTCTCAAAATGGTAGTAGAAAGTTTCAAACTCATTCTGCAAATCCCTAGGTTTACCAATTGCCGAATTTTCACCAATTTTGCAAGATTCAGTTTGTATCTCATCCAAAACAGTTTTACTTTGTGGTAATGCTTCTATGTCCCAATAAACGATCACTGGATCTCTTGGATGATCATTAACAGAACATTCAAAATCGTGAAGTAATATAATTAAGTCAAATTCTTCCAACTCATCTTGAATTTCCTTCTTATTGTCTGATTCGGATATTTTAAACTGATTCACCCATGAAAAATCCTCATAAGTAGGTAATTGTACTAAATATGGTTCCCAACCCATCCTTTTGAGACCGTAAGCCATTTCGAGACGGAACCAATACGACCCTGACGAGTAGAGTTTCGAACAGGTATATGGATGCTCAAATAATAGAACCCGTTTAGGCATATAGGTTTCCTCCTTCTGACTGAACTACTTTGGCACTCTTATATTCCGTATGGAGGAGTTTATTCAACCCTTCTTCTAAAGTAATTTCAGGATGCCAATTTAGATATTTGTTAGCTCTACTTATATCGGGACAACGCCAATCAGGATCATCTGGATCTCTTTCTACATATTTTATTTCGGAAGATGCTTCTGTTACCTGAATTATCTTTTCTGCTAGTTCAATAATTGAAATGGGTTCAGGACGCCCGATATTCATCACAAGAGGGCAGGTTTCAATCTTAGCAGGAATCGTCATTAATGCACCAATAATATCCTCAATCCAGCAAAAACTACGTACCTGAGTACCATCACCATGAACTAACAGGGGCTTATTATTTATCGCCGCCCGAATGAAATTGGGAATTACACGGCCGTAGATTGTAGGGCGAAGATCCATATTGGGACCATAGATATTAAAAAAACGAACATTCATCCCTTTTAAGCCACGTTTCCGTTTTGCAGTCCAAATAAGTTCCTCTCCAACTCTTTTTGCGGTAGCGTAACAACTTCTGTCCGTACATAATGATAAAATCCCTTTTGAATTCTCTGAAATTCCGTTTGGATGATTTTCAGAAATCATTTCCCCATATATTTCACTGGTAGATGTAAAAATCAAAGGCGCGTTGTTTTTCAACGCAATCTCTATTAAGTTCCGTGTCCCTAGATCATTTGCATCTAGTATTGCTTGAGGTCGTTCTGTAAAAATTTTGGGACATGCAGGTGAAGCTAGATGAAAAATAATCCCGCATTTAGGAAGATTGGAAGGTAACTTTACGACATCTCGTTCAAGTACAGTTAGGTAGGGATGAGTAGGCAGATTCTTTCGTAATCCTGTACTAAAATTGTCAATAACTATGACTTTTTTACCATCTTCTAGGTATTGCCGAGTTAAGTGACTCCCAATAAAACCAGCACCACCAGAAATTAAAATCGTTCCTTCATTACTACTATTACTCATTTTATTACCTCCCTTACTAATAAGATAATCTTAGATAGATCTGATTTTTTTAACAAGGACTCTATCCAAGGATAGTTGGCTAAACCACCTGGTCTATGTGAATCTGTGCCTAGAGCTATAGGGATTTGATATTTACATAGATACTTTATGCATTGAATATAGAAATGTGAGACCTTTTGAATTACTTGCGGATAAAATGCCCCTGTCCGATACTTTAAATTCCAGTTCAACCCCTTATTTAGTTCAAATGTAATGTTTGACTCCTTTAGTGCTTTAAAAATTGTTTCAAGATGTTGGGTCAATTTTTCTAGTATGTCCTCAATACCCATAACGCAAAAAATAGGTAATCGAAATGGATGTGCCCATATATCAATTTTAGGTGAGTGCAATAATGCTTCTAACACTGGAACATACGCATCCAAGACTTCGGAAATATTTATGGAGTGAATTTGCTTGAAGATTTCATTAGCAACTTCCTGTGCACTAAGACTACGGGAACTATATTTTGGATCAGTTTCGGGGTAGAAATTTACAGAAAAATTCTCAATCCAGTGTATTGCACCAACAGAAAAATTAACATTGGAATATATATCATTAGGGATATAGCAGTCGTTTTGTGAAGTAAAATCGGCTTCTATTCCAAGCAATGGTGAGTTTTCATTATTATAAGGTATATGCTTGCTTCTTTTAATAATAGAAACAACGTTATCAGTATTAAGATGATCTACTATCCCAATGTTAGAAACAGATTTTTGAGTGGCTTCTGAAATGATTTGACTTACTGATTGCCCTCCACACTTAGACGCGTAAGAATGCACATGAAAATCTATTGGTATACCAGTTTCCATATCCTTGAGGTATGATCTTAACTTGATCGCTTGGAATGAGTTCTTAGTTATTTTTCTATCATAGTTGGTAGTATTTTTTACTATGTTCTCTTTAAGATACGGTTTCTTGATTTTAAGCTTCCTCCATTGGTGTGACGCTACTCTAAGGCAAGGACGTCCTTTCTTAATTGAAAGTTCGAAGGAACACCTAGTTTAATTCAATTATCAAGCCCTTCTATTTAAGTTTTGCGGGGACAATGCCATATTAGAATTAGAATAGACTTTTGCTGTCCCTTGAAAACCTTTTGCTTCCCAGTGGGTATGGCACTAATCATTTTTCGAGGAAAGAGGAAAAAGCGTTTATTTTTAATTCCTTAAAATCGCAATTAATTATATTGACTTTCTAGATATTCTGGTTTATAGCGACAGAGTTCACACACCTGATAAAAGAATCAATTCAATGAAGATTCTCTGGAAAAAAAAGACCTAGTAAATTTTAAGACTGGGAAAAGTCTCGATCAAAGGTGAAAAAACTGCTACATTATTAGATAAACTTTATCCTTTAAAACCCCAAAAAATTTGAAAGTTTGCTAAAAATCTAAGTAATATGCTATCTGATGAAAGGTTGGAGTTAGTAAGGGCATATATTTCTGAGTTTGAAACAAACTATCTTATAAAAGAAAAAGGAAAATTACATCTTGAAAGACACCGAAAAGAAGACCAAGATGTAAAGATTTACTGGGATCAAATTAAAACAATAAAATCCGAGGGAGGAGATATAACTGATATGGTACTCAAGAAATTATTGCCTTACAAAGATACTAAGCATAATCGAGAGAATGAATGCAGAATAAGTGTTTCACCTACAATCAATAAAGACGTCAAATCTTGGTTTGAAAATGTTGGATGGCAAAAAGCGGAAAATTGGCGTTTAGTTACTGATGTACTCTATGAACTAGTGTATGAATTAATTGAAAATGAAAATTGGAAAATTTTAAGAAAATTTGAGAGCAATAAGGAATTATCAAGAGGATTTAAATCCGCTATGCTGACACCAACTTTTTTTCATTTAAATCCTAAATTCTTTCTAATTAATTCGAAAAATATAGATACTGTCAACTATATTATTGGAAAGAACGCTATTAACAACTCATTATCGAATTACCGCAAGAATATTGACTTAATAACCCAGTTAATTGACAAAATAAATTGTGATCTGTTTGAGGATTATACCATATTCGATATTTTTTGTCACTGGATGTGTGACAAACGATTGGGAGGATATGCAAGATATGCGAAAGATGAGCCAGATATAACCCTAGATGAGCCAGAAACAACAGAAATAGATGAAGAAGCATCTTTAACTCCAGAAGAAGAAATACCCCAAGACCACTGGGAAGCAATTTACTATATTATTAGAATAGGTAATTTATTAGGTTATAAAACCTATGTTGCTGATCCATCTAAAACTGCATTTAGTAAGCAATTAAGAGACCTTGCTACTTTAAGAAAAATTCCAGAAAGTTTGCAAAGTAACACAGAGATTTCAAGAATTGATGCTATATGGCATAAATCTGTGCCATATAATCCTTTCTTTTTCTTTGAGGTTGAACATGGAGGTAATATGCGAGATGCGTTACATAGACTATACAATACACTAGAATTTAATGCAAAATTCTTTATTGTATGTCCAGAGTCTAATCGTCCTAAATTTCAAAAATACGTAAATACTCAACCATTTCAGAATATTAAAGATAGATACAACTTCAGAAATTATGAAGAACTCTTTGATTTCTATAAGACAGCACTAAATTATGCAACACGGAAAGAACGGTTTTTAACAGTAAAAATTGGCTATTAAAAATCAGTTATTAATAATCAATTAATCAAAGGATACTAAGGCTAATCGAGTAAAAATTTTGAAAAACAGCTTTTTTTGGTAGATTTCTAATTAACTGTCTCTATGGACAATTTAGATCAAATTTCAATTTTATGTCTTTTTTTTGTTTGGGATTTAGCAGAAATTTGCCTCCTGTAAGGATTTGACTTTTGTCCATTTTTAATGCGAATCATTTCTCTTTAATTCCTTCACGCAAGACTCTTAAGCGTCTTCCTAAGCTTTGCTAAAACAGGAAATTATAGATCAATGCATTTGGAATCATTTTTCAATCCTTGAAAAGTTTAGCACCAATAAAACGAGGGGCAATAATTGTCTATAGTTAATGAAATTAGTCTTAGCGACGTTTTACCGCTAGATGAACTTACACTTATGAGAATTTTTTATTGGACTTTTAGAAGCCATAATTTCACGCTGTTAGAGTTAATTTTAAACGATTTGAAGTCAGTTAAAACCCTTACAAAAACTAAAAGTATTCGCACTGTCCTCTCTGAGAAGCAATTACGTCTTGGTCAAGCGAAGATCACATTAGAAAACAGATTTGAGGAGGATGACAGGTCTGGGAGACGGGATTTAACTATTAATTGGTTAAACGAGCTCGAAATAACGTTTGAAGCAAAGAGAGGAAGTTTACCAGCACATGGAGAAGCAGATGGTAGTACGCCAAACGGAGATCCTTATAACCAGATTAAAGTCTATATCGAACAGAGTAGACGTAACTATCCCAATGCCTATCTTATTAGTATCACTGCTGAAGAAGACGATCTCAAGAAATTAAACCAGAATTTATCTGTGCTATGTTCTGAGAAGATTATGGATATTTATTGGATTTCGTGGGAAAATATTCAAGAAATAATAGACAAACAGCAAAAGGACATAAGAGAGAGTCTTCGCTTGAACAACATACAGGACTTAATAGATGAGGGTCAGTTATCTTATTATGTTAAGTTACAAGAACTAAATCGTGTGATTGATAAGATTGTTTACCCATACAAAACAGATATCATAACAAGGGGGATATTAGAAATTTTCCGAAGAGACTGGCAAGGAGATTCTACTACCGAACGTCATCAACTAGAATATCTTATTGTCCATCATTTTCATAAGCGAATTAAGGAGACATTTAAATTAGACTATGTTAAACCTAGTGGTTCTATAGATGAGATTATTTCTTATGAAAGGACACCAGTCCGTCGTCTTTGGATAGGTTTTTGGGAAAGTGATAAGCGACAAGCTAATAGCACGGAAAGAAGTCCAAATTTGCTTGTCGAATATAGTCATGGATTAGTACATTTGGCTATTTTTCATGGAGACAGTATTGACACCTATCGCACTTTCCTAGACTCAATGCATGTTTCTCAGATCAAGGAACTATACCATCTACTCACAAATGTTGACGCGAATATAGAAATCCTTACACAGGCATTTGATCGCCGAGCTAGAATTCAATACGGAATAGGAGATGTCTACAAGACTAAACCACTGCCTACTCAAGAAATTAGTGAAGAAGAATTACATAATATGATCCAATCCTTACAACAACAAGAGTCAGAACTTGCCAGAGAGCAACAAGACAGGAGGATAAAAGGCAGCTTTCGTATTTCCATTGATTTGAAAGATATTTATTCCGAAACTATTCTTGATCATCTTGAAGAAGCCTTTCACCAACTTTTTCCTGTGTACCAATTTCTGCTTTATCAGAGTGGATTAAAAAAATACATTAAAGATCAGCCAGATTAATTTATTCCGAAAAAGAGTCTCTAAAAGCTGCCAGATAAGGTGTTTGGTTCAGGGGTTGATCTGTCGAAAAAGCAGCTCTCTGTGCCAGAATTCTAAAACCTGATTTTCCCCATTGTTGTTCAAGGAGGACGATAACTTAAATGAAAACTCATCAAAATCACGCTTCAAAACCGATAAAATGGAGAAAAAAATGAAAGAAAAAGAGCTTAGATACAAAGTTCGGGAATATTTTGAAGAAAAGGGGTTTGTGGTAGAAGAAGAAGTTTGGTTTGACATGACAATTCCAGAAAAGGCGACACATAGTAGATTTCTCCGTGTATTTCGTATAGACCTTTTGGTAACAACTCCTCATAAAGCACAAATTGGTGTTGAATGCAAAACGGTAAAAGACGCCTTTGATTTTCGAAAAATTCTAACAGGTTTAGGTCAATCCTTTCTTTATGCAAGAATATTTGGTTGGAGTTTTCTTGCCTTAGAAGTCAATGAGGAATGGTTAGAAAATAGGAGGGAAATGTTCAAACGTGTTTGGTTGACAAATCCAAGTAGAGAACTAGGGTTTGGTGTTTTGTTTATTAGGGAGGATGTTGTTCAAATTGAACTCCCTCTTTTTAGACAACCGCTTGCTGACACCCACTTCATGAGGACAAAGACGAATGAGGGAAAATGCTGGAGATGTAACATGGAGGAATCTATCTTAATTAATATTGAAAAACCCCCCTTCAAGATCTGTAGACCGTGCTATGATGCAAGGTTGTGGTATGACCAATTTTCCGAAGATTGGCAAAAACTTACATAGAAAAGCGTGAAATGCTTCACTTCGTCAATAATCGTTGAGATTCGTCAGCTGCATATAGGAGTCTATCAACCAAACTGAGATAACCAATAAACATTAACCTATGCCGAAAATAAAAACGTCCTTTTAGAGCTCTGGTACAATCCAAAAAACTAACTCATGATTCAACCAATTTTTGATCCAAATTTTCTCCTGGTAAAATCTCCACTTCTTGGCCATCGTCCCGAATGATTGCAACAGCATACCCTGCTTTGCGTGATTTTTCTAATAACTCCCGATATGATAAAAAGTCAAAAATTGAATGTACTCTGAGTCAGCTATCTTCTCGAGTGTGTCGAGAACGAGAAATGAAATTGTGAGAGAGAAATAATCCGTTTACTATTTTGTGAATATATAATAAGAACACCTAAATGCACTGCAAGTGATGGTGAGACCCCTCCTGTCCTCAGTATTATCTTAGAAGACAATTTACTCGAAGACATTTCTTTCTCCCAAATCCTTACTAAGTCTATTCAGGTTCTGATACGACCACACCGAGTCTAAAGTGAACTCAATGGTATAAATAACGTTAGACGAGGAGATATGGGTCTCTACTTCAAATGTAGAGAGAATGGTGGGCAAAAATTCCTCGTAGAAGCACTCAACTGTTGAATGGCACAATAAACATAGACCGCAATCAAGCACATAGGATGAATCCGCTCTCTCCAGGTGTCCTCCTTCTCAACAGTTTTGTTAAGGGAGTATAGCAAAAACTTTCAAAATAATTCTAATGAGTGGGAATTTTTTCGTAACTCTTTTATTGTTTGTCTGTTTCATATAACTTGACCTCCTATTACATCATTCAGGAGGAGGAATAGTGGATGATAAGACCAATCTATATTACTTTAACTAGACAAGATATAAAAAAAATAGTTAAGGAAATCTCAAATCCAGATTTAGCCAACATTGTGGGAAAATGGAAACCATATTTGAAACCTGTAAGAAAAAGAAGACCAAAAGAAAATACAATTTTTTTAGCAATGATTAATCTAAATGGGGATAACACAATTAGTCTAAGCGAAGAACAATATTATGAACTTACTGAATGGAGAAACTATTGTGAAGCTAGGAAAGTGCGAAATTGGAAATCATTAGCTAAAGTTCAATGGTCTTCATTATCAGGAAAAAAAGAAGAAGAATTAAAGACCGAAATAAGAGACAAATTAACTAGCAAAGTTGAATTCCTTAAGAATTTGCCAAATCCTGATTATTATAATTTAAGCATTAAGTTAATTGCAGGTGAAAAAGAATTATGGATAACATTAGAGTTTGTAAATAGTCCGAGACCTGTTGAAGAATGGTCAACTAATGAACAGAGGATTATATGGAGAGAAATATTACAAATCTCTCGGATAAGAGCGAAAGTAACTAAATCTTCTAGACAATTAAAACTCTCTGGAAGAAAAGGTAATCTAAAACTTATTTTTGAAAATATATTAATAGATTACTTTACTGATCTAAACCCTAGAGGGTTAGAGGAGTCGAAAAATGTTACCACTGAGGATATTTCACGTTATTTACAAGATATTGAGAGTGAAAGAATTAAAGATGAAATAATGGAATTAACATTAGATACAAATCTTCCTGGTATCGAAACAATTATTATTGAAGTTAAAGATTTCAGTTCAGCAAAGGTAAGCCTGAGAGAAAGATACAATATTGATTTAGACGTCACAGTTCCCATACGAATAGAATCTTATAGAGCTATACTGGAGAAAGATAAAAAACCTGTTGTAAAGGAGCGAAAGGCCACTGATTAAAAAAAGTATAATAGATAACTATTCCACTTTTTTTTCCAATATTACAACTGATAAACGAAAAATAAAACTTAGTGATTTACGTAGGAATTTACACGAAGAATTAGTTGAAGAATTATGTAAAGAAGAATATATTGAAAAAGAAGACAATTGGGAATGTGTCGAATGTGGCTCAAAGATTAAACTACCAGATCCTAGGTGCACAAAATGTGGGGAGATAAAAATACGCAATAATAACTACTTTTTATATCAAACTACTAAATTTCAGAAGCAGATTATTGATCTAATAACAACTACTTTACATAAGATGAAGTGGAAATATAAAAAAAATGAATTCTTTTTTAGCAAGGATAGAAAATTAAAAGTTATTTTTAAAGAAGCAGATTTAACTGAAAGGGAATTTTTCGCTGATATAGGGGAAAGTTTATTACATAACATCTACTGGTTAGTCATATTTTGCAGTAACTCTTCTCCTTTCCCAGAAAAATGGGCAAAAAATATCGGTATTACTGTAAAGGTCATTCCAGCTTCAAATATTCCAATCACTCTATCAAATTTGGATCACTTTTTTTCTGATTTATTTGATAAAAAACCAAAAAAATCAGTTTTACGAGAAGCTTTCATGTATGAATTACTGAATCAAGAGATTAAACATTCTGATACAATGATCAAACAAATTTTAGAAGAACTAGACCTTTATACGGTTTCAGATCTATTAATGTACGCAATTCAAAGTAGAAGTATTTTGTCTTCTGAAGGAACAAAGCAAAAAACAGGAATTACATTCGATCGCGTATTTGGTGCATTATTTGCATCTTTTATTAATCCTGATTGCGCAAGTATAGGAGGAAGTGGTAATCCAGATGTTATAACGGTCTTTAATTATCCTAGTATAGATAAAAAGAGTGATCTTATGTATATTTCCCTCAAAACATCTAAAGACGAGCTTTTTGTTTCAAAAAGAGATGTAGATGAAGTTTGTGGACATTTACGAACGTTATTGCAAGCTGAGAGTACAAATCTAAGACATTATTCAATTTCACATTTAATATTTGTTAAACCTTCCTTTAGAAATGAGAAAAATTTACTTACTTTTTCACAGGAAATTAGAGAGAGAATAGGAAGAGACATTCAAATCCATTATATTGCATCCCAAGTCATTGCTCAATATATACTCCAATTAAGAAAAGCTTTAGCAGATTCATACATTATTACAACTTTAGACTTCTTAAATTTCTTGAAAAAAGTAAATAATCATTTGATAAAAGAGATAAAAACAGTTGATATATTTTTTGATAATCTAAAAAAGAGTAGAAAAAGTCATTTGAAAGATGAAATAAGATCTGTTATGAAAAAGTGATATAATTCAGTAGGGGAATACCAACAGATGGAGCTGATACCGAGAATCTTGAGAATCTGTTGGAATGTCTTCCAAAACTATCAAGTGTTTTCTCACAAACATTCATGATTACCCATCACGGCTTAGCTCAAGAGAAAGCAAATAACATCATTGAGGTTACTCACTCGAAGGGATAAAGTCTGGTCAATTCAGGCGGGATTGAATAATTAGGAGGTTGTGAAAATGACAGAAACGGGGTTTGATCTAAACATTGAATCAATTCTAGAAGATTGGGAAGTATATCATGCCCTGAGAGAAGTAATTGCCAATGCTATCGACGAACATATGCTAACGGATTCTGACGGTATCAAGATTTTCAGGGATAAAGATGGTAAATATCACATTCGTGATTTTGGAAGGGGATTAAAGTATGAACATTTAACCCAGAACGAAGACGAGGAAAAAATTCACCACGAACATACAATAGGGAAATTCGGTATTGGCTTGAAGGACGCTCTTGCCACGTTTCATCGAAAAGGAGTCGAAGTCTCAATTAAGTCAAAATTTGGAGACTTAAGGACTGGATTATCTCCAAAAGCTGGTTTTGATGATATTTATACTTTACATGCTTATAGGAGAGAAAACTATTGAAACACCCCCATATGGTGAGGTTCTGGGAAAATCGGGGAAGATTGGGAGAATTTACATTAATGGTGTACGGGTTGCGGAAGAGGAAAACTATCTGTTCAGTTATAACATAACCTCTTTGACTAAAAAAATCAAGAAGGCGTTAAATCGTGAACGTAGTAATGTTGGTCGCTCAACCTATTCTGATCGAGTGATTCAAATTTTAAAAACGTGTGAGAGCTTTGAGGTTGCTAATAACTTAGTGAATGATCTTAAGAATTTCTCTTTAGGGACAATGCACGATGAGGTCAAGAGACTCGATGTTCAGAATCATGCTGTCAAAATTTTGAATTCTCAAGAAGATGTGGTATTTTTAACGCCAGAGGAAGCGACTGAGAAACCAATGATGGTTGATGAAGCTAAGAGAGCTATCTACAACATTATTTTCATTCCAGAGACTTTGAGGAACAAGATAAGGGGAGAAAAAGGTATATCTGGGAACGTAATTCGAGATTTAGATGAATTTGCTGTTGAATATTCTGATAGCTTTGAATATGACTTTGTTGATATAGATCAACTTGATTCAGGAGAGAAGTCAATTTTTCTCTCAAAAAAGCAAATATTTGATTTAATTGGGGGAAAACCGACCTCTTTCCACGAAATCAAAATTTCTGAGACAATGAAGAAAGATTTAACGACATTTCAAGATGCGGACGGTGTATATGAAAGAAGTACTAAATCAATAATTATTAAACGTTCACAACTACGAAATTTAGAAGATTTCTGTAGCACTTTGCTACATGAAACATGTCATGCAATCAGTGACAAAGAAGACGTTACTAGGGGATTTGAATTGGAATTAACCAGATTATTAGGCTGTATTACAGTAAAAGCATTGTTAAAAAAAATGATTAAGGGGAATACTTAAAAAAAAGATGATTATATTATATGAAGAAAAACTATTGAGATATCTAATCATGTATTATTGAACCAAGGGTGGTAAGGTGTTTTGAAAGGGTATTATGAACAGCATTTGGAAGAATTTGTTGACTATGTAAGAAAGAATATGAAAGGTTATGAAAAAGGAGAAGCTCAACTGTTTTTGGAACGATTATTCCAAGCATTTGGGCACAAAGGTATATTAGAAATAGGTGCAGGTCTTGAAGCAAGGATTAGAATTGATAGAACGACGAAATTTTGCGATTTACTCTGGCCTGGTCGAGTCTTAATAGAAATGAAATCAAAAGGGGAAATACTTTCAGATCATTTCAGTCAAGCAAAAACGTATTGGGATGGACTTATACAATAATAAGACAGAATTTGTTATTCTTTGTAATTTTGATGAATTTCATGTTTATAATTGGTATTATCAAAGGGATCCTGTTAGTATATTCGCGTTGGAAGATTTACCACGAACTTGGAGATCATTAGCTTTTTTACATCCGAAAAAAACAATTCGGCCAATTTTTAATAACGATCTCGTTGCAGTAACGAAAGAAGCGGCAGAGAATATTGCAAGACTTTACAGTTCCTTAATTGAGAGGGGTATTGAACAGGGGAAGGCTCAAGTTTTCACACTACAATGTTTAACAGCATTATTCGCAGAGGATATGAATTTATTTCCAATGAAAGGATTTTTTTATGATTTAATTAATGATTGTAAGAATGGAGAATCAAGCTATGATTTATTTTATCTTTTGTTTAAACAGATGAACTCTAAAACGCCAGCGTCTGGTGGAAGATTTAAGGGGGTGAAATTCTTCAACGGGGGAATTTTCAAGAAAGTATACAAAATCGATCTCACTAACCAAGAACTAGAGCTGTTATTAATCGCTTCAACATATAATTGGGCTAAAGTCCAACCTTCAATATTTGGAAATATCTTTGAAAATAGTCTTGGGGAGGTTGAAAGACATGAAACAGGTTCACATTATACAGCGGAAATTGATATTTTACGAATGATAGAACCGACTTTAATTAAACCTTTCAGGTTAAAAATTGAATCATTAAGGAGTCTAGAGGATTATGCACAGATTATCAAGGAGTTATCCAATTTAAAAATTTTAGATCCTGCTTGTGGAAGCGGAAACTTTCTGTATGTGGCGTTCAGGGAGATTACACAATTAGAATTAGATCTCCTTCGAAAAATCACAGAAAAATTCGCTTCTGCAAGAAAGACCACTTTACATTCAAGTATTGATTTAAGAAATTTCTTTGGTATTGATATAAATCCCTTTGCAATAGAGTTGGCTAAAATCACCCTCTCTTTCGCTATAGTAATTATGACGAGAGAATTCAATAAATTTAATCAAAAACTTAAATCTTCTGGATGGATTGACTATTTTGATCCGAAAGATCCCCTACCTTTTGAAGATTTAGATAAAAATTTTTCAGCTGACGATGCGTTGGTAACAGACTGGCCAGAAGTGAATATAATCATTGGTAATCCTCCATTTCAATCTAAAAATAAAATTCAACAAGAGTTAGGAGCAGATTATATTAGAAAAATCAGAGATTTATTCCCAGATGTGTCTGGGATGGCTGATTATTGTGTCTATTGGTTTAGAAAAGCTCATGACCATTTACCATATGACGGTAGGGCTGGGTTAGTAGGAACAAATACTATTAGTCAAACAAATTCCCGTAAGGGTGGGTTAGATTACATTACAGCGAATAACGGAATAATTATTGATGCTGTAAAGACGATGCCATGGCCTGGTGCAGCTGTAGTGTATGTTTCCATTGTAAATTGGATTAAAAGTAAAACTGAAATAAAAACTCGAAAAACTTTACGCGAGTTGGCTGGAGATAAAGGCTCGGAGTGGCAAGAATATGAATTAGGTCATATTCCTTCTTCACTTTCTCATCAAACAGATGTATCACAAGCTGAGAAATTAGAAGTTAATAAAGATCCAAAGACATGTTTTCAAGGCCAAACGCATGGACACAGTGGATTCTTATTAAAAATAGTTGAAAAAAGACACCTCTTAAAAAGTGAACCAGAAGCAATAGAAGCTATTTTTCCTTATCTAAATGCTCGGAATTTTATTACCAATGTCAAGTCTCAACCTAAGACTTATGTAATTGACTTTTTCCCACTTGAAATTTATGAAGCCCAAAAATACAAGAAGACATTCAAAATTGTTGAGGATAAAGTGCTACCCACAAGGAAAGAAAGATTAGAGCAAGAGAAAAGAAGAAATGAGAAAGTTTTGAAGATTAATCCAAAAGCCAAAGTCAATAGACATCACGCAAATTTCTATAAAAAATGGTGGCAATTATCCTACCCAAGAGGAGATTTACTAGAAGAATTAAAAAAGATTAATAGGTATATTGTCATTTCCCAAGTCTCAAGAAGACCAATTTTTGATTTCATATCAACAAATATTCATCCTAACGCAGCTTTGATCGTTTTTACTTTCGAAGATGACTATTCTTATGGTATTCTGCAAAGTGTTTTACATTGGGAATGGATAAAAGCAAGATGTTCGACACTTAAAGGTGATTACAGATACACTTCGTCCACAGTTTACGAGTCTTTACCATGGCCTCAATGGGGAGAATTGGAGTTACTAGAGAAGAATAGCATTTTATTAAAAGAAATGTATAATTTGGTATTAAACGTGGCTAAACAAGCGAGAGATTTCAGAGAATTAAGGAATAAAATCAGAAATGAGAATAAATGGTCTTTACTTGAAGTTCACAAAAGCCTAGAAATGCCTGGGAAACATCCATTGAAGAGTTCTTTAGACGAATTGAATAATGCAGTCTGGAATGCTTATTATTACGGCCTACCTGATGAGATGAAAACTGATGATCCATTGAAATTCCTATTTCAACTCAATCTTCATTGTAGTGAGCGTGAGAAAAAAGGTTTGAAAATAATTGGACCTGGTTTACCAGAATTCTGTGGTGAAGCCTCTGAATTTTATTCTAATGATGCCATCGATATTATTTCAAAATAAAATATTAATCAATTAAGAATACTCTTCCAAGACCCCAGACTTTTCCCCAGACCTGTTGAGTTCTGGGAACGATTCCCCAATCCGAAACTTACCATTATAAAGCAGAAATATTTCGATTTTGTATAAATAGATTAGCAAGACAAAGAGTTCAGAGGCACAAACAGTATACTAGAAAATGTCTCACTCTTGCTGACTTTTTTTGACTTCTTTTTCGATTACGTTATATTTTTCGTGATGATCCTGCCCTTGTTAAAGAGAACTACTTGGAATCCCTGTTAGTGGATCAACACGATTGAGAATTCCACTAAATTTTGAAAATTCGGCAATGGTTGTTAACATTGCATAAGTTCTTAGAATGGTTCCTTTTCCTTCATGCACACTTGAACGGATTCCTCCATTCGGGGCTTGACACCCCGCTAAATACTTTTCAAGAGAGGTTGAGTATTTGTCGATAGCAATCGAGAGCATGTGTAGTGATAGAGTTGCACAATAGATGTTCCAGACATTTGGATGATGACTTTTGACCACTCTAAACCCATCTCCTGCCCAGCATCCCTGAAGATATTTTAAAATGTCTTCTTTATCTTTATCCAGTGTTTTTTCAATTAATAATCTTATAGCGATTGCATTATATGTCGATTGAATATCTGGTTTTCGATAAAAAGGTTGGTCTCTATAACCTCCTGACTTATGTCTACATTCTCCGAGATAATCTAATACAGAACTTGGCGGAGCTTTATTGCACGTAATAAGTCCCACAACTGCCTCAACACATGTCGTAACGTATACCGTGCATTTGGTTTACGAGAAAAAGCTTTTTTTGTGTTATCATAACATTTAAAGAGAACTTCTGAAATGTCTTCTCGTAATTCGTCAGTCATATTTCCAGTCATTTGAGAAAGTAAAGCAAAGCGATAAAGATTTTGAGTATCAGCAAAACAGGATTGATTTTCAAGGCTAATAATCCACCAGTTCTTTTTTTTCACTAATTTCCCCTTTATATTACTTATTTGCCACTCTTTTTCCTTACCATTCAATTTTGCTATGGCAGCACCAGCGAATGTACTTTCTAAGTCAATTTTTGAGTGCTGAGGATGTGGAACAAATCCATAATCACGTTTACATGACCGACAAAATTTTATTGCTGCGTTCAGATCGATTCCAGTTTTGCTTTCTGCATAATGATCACGATCTTTATAGAATTTCTTGGGTTTTCTTTCCCAAGGGTGATACCGGCGATCTTCACTCATTGAACTCCACACCATGCTCCTGAAGATATTGTGAGATTATTCTGACTGTATCTCGAATTTCAATATTTTCAATCTTATAGAGAGGAATGTTACTTTTCTCGGCTAATTGAGAAGCTAATAACCAGAGCTCATTTAAATTTTCAATTACTTCTTTTTCATTAAATTTAAGCTGGGTTCGTCTGGGGTAGTTCTGGGTGATACGGCGGATAGCGTCATCCCGATAATTCAGGGTGTGGGGGATGTAGTATTGGTTGAATGTTTCTTCGCCTCCCTCTTTGAAGACGGAGGATGCAAACAAAGCATCGTGAATAATATCACCTGAGTCCTTATTAGGCATAAGCAGGATCCACTAATATGAGAAATGCTTCAATATCAAATCATACTAGAACATCTTATTTCTTAAGCATTTCCCGTTCTTTGATTATTTTTCAAAAAGGAATTAATTAAAAGCCTGAATTAGTTTTTTATGTGAGTGCTTTATGCTTGGAATGAGAACCATATATGGGACGAAAAATTGAAGATATTTCTATTTTTGGCGAATATAAACAACCAGAAAACTGGATAATGGCAGCATTTTTACGCCAAAACATGGGTTTAATGGACACAGGATGGGATCTTAACAATGATCAGGTTTTGATTGTTGCTGGAAAAAATGCACTTGGGATAGCTCATAAGTTTGGGTATTATATCTGTCAGAATAAGCGAAGCTTCCGTCCCTCTCGTTTTATTGTTTTTTATACTAATAATCAAATAAATGCTTTATTTGAAATTTTAGAAGACCCGAAAGATGA
>JAEOTI010000497.1 GCA_016839955.1 Candidatus Hodarchaeota archaeon
ATCCAACTGCACCGTTCTAATGGTGGTTCGCCGCGGTCTGTTGAATTCCATAGTAATTAATAATGTCGGCTATTTTAAGAGGGTTCATAACATGGTGAGCTAGATACAAAAAACTTAACGTTTAATCCTTTTTTGATAATCTACCGGAAAGGGAATTACCTCTTGAGGATTTATTAACAGACATATTGACTAAATGGGAACAAGATCGCCAAAAAATCGTGTTAAAAAAGATTCAATCAATGAACACAAAGCTCCCAGTTCTCTTCCCAACAAAATTGGAAGGCTGCAAACGAGAGTTATACTATATTTATTCCCCGAATTTCAAACGATCTCCAAATATTATTCCTTCTCAAGCGGTTTTTTACTCCATTCCTAATTATATTCACGAAGGGCTTCAGAAGCGAATGAAATTTTTCTTCGGAAATTCAGTTGAAGTTGAAAAAACGATCACAAAAACCTACAAAAGTTTCATACTCCAAGGAAGAATTGATGCACATTTTCCGAATGAAAAAACCATTATTGAAATAAAAACGTTTGTTGCGGGTCCTTACAAAGGATATAAACCTTCAAATCGTGAAATTCAACAACTGACGATTTATATGGATATGCTTGTTGCAGAGACAGGGTACTTAGTACGAATTGACAGGAAATCGGGCAAGATGAAGGCAACCAAGATTCACAAAGACCCAGATATCATACATAATGTACATAGCTCATGCCGTAAAATTGTTGATGACATCATAAAACCTGGAAAGATCCCTGAAGCGATATCTGGATTTGGATCGCCTACTAAATGTGATCAATGTGGGTTTTCAATTGATAATGGTGGGTTTTGTCATCGTAAACTTTCAAAAAACGAAGTTGAAGCGAAAATTTGAAAAGAAAAATAGGTTAGAATGCTCATGGGATTGGGTTTAATTTATTATTGATCTTGATTTTTTCTCTTTCTTTGTGTCTTAGATATTGCCAGAGGGCGCCAATTAAGGTTGAATACTTTAGAACATTTATTCCCGTGTATTGATCGGCGTGTGATGATATGTTATTATGTACCCATTCTTTAAACTCCTCGGAAGATAGGATTTTATGATAGTTCTCAAGCTCCTCCTCGTGATTCAGTTCAAATATTTCAAAAAGCTGTTTTAACTCATCTCCTCTCTTTTTGAGCACTATTTGTCAGTAACCCTTCACCCATTGGAAAAATACTTCTGAGGATGAGCAATCTGGTTAGTCGTTATGACATTTTGGGCACATCAAAAAGAAATTAGAAGGATCATTTGTTCCTCCAAGGGATCTAGGGACAATATGGCACCTTTGCAAGGGAACTTTATTCCAACATTCGTAAATTTCTTTTATCGAAGGATCTGGAGATTTGACATCATAAGTGGATCCCCACCAAATTCCACAGACCCAACAAGACGGTTCACCCCAATCAAACCAGATGTCAAGCTCAAGTTGTTCCACAGTTCGGTCTTTCCAGTAATCAAAAATTTTTGATTTTTTGGGAGGTGTTTTTCTACCAGATTTTACCAATTAAATCACGCAAAACAAGGTATTTTTCCTTCATTCATTATCCAGCTTCAGCCTGTGAATCAATTAAAATTAGTACGAGTAATTCAAAAATCTAGAGTTTTTTGATAAGATATCCGCCCTTTCTTTGTTTTGAAAACTCTCGAAAAGATATCCACTACCGTAGCAGGCATGGCTTTGTTGATATTTTCTTCAACGATCTGAAAGGTGAATACATCTCGACTTGTCTTTGAGATTGCTATAGCATAGGTCTCTCCAACAATTTTTAGATATAACCAATCCCCTTTTTCGATTTTATCTCTTAAAAGCAGTCTATCATTTATTTCTTGAACATCTCGGTCGCTGAAAATATCTTCTGGATGTGTTAGGTATATCTTTCCCTCTGATAAATTCGTTCCCGCCTGGATAACATTATATCCATCCTCTAAATATTCTGAAACAAATTGTATCAGCTCATGGTTGTCGAGTGACACCAATATAGGGCTTACACCTTTTAAACAGGCAAATGTAATATTTTTGGCGGCTTGGACAAGATCCTGCTCATTCACTCTTCCTTTTAAAGAACAAATTCCCATAAGTGGCCTTGAAACGTCGTTAATAAACATCAAAAGGTAGGGCAAACTAATTTTTTGGTCGATCCGTTCCTTTTCGAATATTCCCGTTTGTAAGGCAGATAGGATATCCGGTATGGATTGTCTTCGTTCTTCTTTCGCACCCAGGTAGTACCCTACTTGTAAATTATCTACAGAAAAATATGCTTCTGCTGTATGTGTGTCTTCCGGTCCTAGAGCTGTGGCAATTATCCCATGGGGGAGTAATTCTAAAGGTATTATTCCTTCTCGTGTTATTTCACCTTGGTCCTTGGAAATTTTGACGAAACAGGTTTCAGAAATTTCGTTAAATTCTGATAGTCTACCGGGAACAGCAAATATTCGCAATCGCATCTAGAAATTCTCCATTAGGTTAAGCTCATATTTTATTCGAGTTATCTTATCAAGCTTAAAAACGGTTGTTCGTCCGTGATAGCTCTTAGTAAGAATATTTTTATCTTTGAGTCTCTCAAGATATTTCCAAGCAAGGTGTCTACTGATATTCAGAGATTTAGCAATTTCTTTCGAAGTTACACCCAATTTTCCCTCCATTAAAATTAATTTTATTATATCACTTATTACATCTTGCTCTCGAGATGTTAAATCGAACTCTAATTCTCCAAAAAGATGAAATCTATTAGCAATTTTATTAAATACGTCGATATCGATCGGATTCTGCCTCCGAATGAAGCCTTCTTCAAATACTTGTCCTAGAAGGTATACCGATAGCCAAGGATTGCCATGACTATGTTCAGCAACTTGTTGGATGATTGATTCATTTATTGCCTCGTCATTTCCTCCGTAGGAAAGCCGCGCTTTGATAAGATCTATAATTTCTGAATTTTTTAGTTGGTTCAGCAAAATCCTCCGATCACAATCAACGTCCTTTTCCAATATAGGCGGCCAAGTAGATAAAATCAATCCAGGGAATGCTCGCCGATGATTAATCCGCATGTTAGATCGATCGATTAAGGTACAATTATCAAAGAAAACAACGTCAAACTTATTGTGTTTTATTGGATCTATTTCTTCATCATTATAATCCTCACTGTAAACAGGGCTATCATAGTGAATATCCCAAAAAATAACTTTAAACTCGGTTTTAGCTAATAAATAAAGGGTATATAATAAACTAGATTTTCCAGAACCCATTGCCCCAACAATCTTCACATGGTAGCTTTCTTTAAGGTATGAACTCCCACCCACAAATTCTCCGAGTTCAGAAAGAATTTGTTCTCGTCCACGTAACAATTGAATCTCATCGAGCCTTGTAGGAGGATTCAAAAAAAAGGGATCTCGATTAAAACCATAATATGAAATCCATGAAGCAGATACAGATCCATACTTTTTTGCAGTCGTTTTTCCTCTTTCAAAAGCGTCTTTCAGCAGTTTTTCGATTTTGTAGTCTGACAATTTTTCTCAATTGATTTTTTCACTTCCAAAGAATTTAAAGGTTACGCATGTTAACAATAGTTACATTTAAAAAATTAGAAGTTGAATAGGTTACATATGTTACCACCTCAGTGAAAATAAAAAGGAGATTATTAATGCGATCAAAAAATAGCAAGAAAACAGAAAACAAAACAGAAATTATTACAAATCTCTTCATAACGCAAAATCAACCATTTAAATGCTTAAAATGTTCAGTTTATTCATTCCAATGTGCTGAAATATCTTTTGGACTTTTACAAGCAGCTGCTAATATCTTAACTTCAAAAGGATTTCCTGCTACTGTCATTGAAAAACAAGTATATTGTATTGGATCTGGGTTCGATATAACAATTCGTGGATACGCCTTAAAGTTGAAGGAGAGAAAAATTCTCCAGTCAAGCAATGAAGACGATATATGGAAGTTGCAAAAACTCGCAAATGCAATTTTGGCTCTTTTAGCTGAAAAAAGTGGATATCACTTAAATGAAGGGAATAAACACTTTGGTGGTCAACCAAATATCATTGGAAACATATCTGTATATTCCGCTTTCGAAAAAATGGTGTGGGCGACCTCCAACGGAGATATTCTAGTCGCACTAGATGCTGGAATGCGATGGGTACAATATCTTCAAGATGTCCTTACCAATGGACAAAAACACAGCAAGACGTCGAAGCAATCAATTGAAGAGATGCTGCTAGAATCTTCGGTTCAGTTTCCTACCATTTCAGGTAAATGGCGTGAAGGAAAAGTTGTTCAAATAATTTGGGAGAAGATCGGAAGCTATGAAATTGATGGACGATCACTACATAAATACTGGTTACAAGAACGGCAAAACTTTCTAAAACGATACAATATCACATTAAATCAAGATGATATGCCAATTCTTCTTTTAAATATAGGATACGAGGAGCCTTACAGCTATCCAGCTGGGGTATGCCGACTTGCAATTGATTTGACCGATTTACCACACGAAATCTATGATAGAGGAAAGGTAAACAAACCATGGGAGCGGTTTAACGCAATAAAAACGATATCTAATCAATTATTTAATAAGAAACTGGATTTTAATGGGTTATCAATAGAATTTGATATACGGCCATTGACTCTAAAGGATCCTCGAGTCAAAGAGATATTTGAGATGGGTGAAGTCTCCCCTCCCTCAATTGAATTCAAAGATAATCAGTCAATATCTATTATAGATGATCGAGATATAATTAAAGGATTACAACGATTTGGGCCTTACAGCGGATCTAAAGAGATCAATGTTCACTTTTTCGTACCAAAGTCGTTGAAAGACAAAGTAAGTATCCTCTATGATCAATTTAAACAAGCTATGAGAGAGTTAAATCTTGGATCTATTATTAAAATCCCAATCAACAACTTTGTGACCGATATACCAGAAGATGGACGACAATATTTTACAGCATGCTTGAGAGGTGCTACAAAAATCAAGCAAACGAATGGTACGGATTTTGTAGCTGTGATTGTCTTACCCCAAAAAGAAGAAAGTCAGGCATACGGAGATGTTAAACGGGCATTTGGAAGTCTATCAGTTCCTAGTTTGTGCATGAAAACAGCTACATTCATGAACTTAATTGAAAGAGAGAATTCAAAAAAATTCTATTTACGAAAAATCATTGCAATAAACCTTTATACACGTATTTTAAAACCAGGTGAAGCTGTTTGGTTATTAAAAAATCCGGCGGGAGGCTTTCCAAAGGATAAAGTGCCATATGTATCAGCAGTTGATATGTCTAGGGATCATAAGAGTCGAAGTGAAACAGCTGCAGATATGGTTACATATGATGCATACGGGCGAATCCTTGACCCAGGACAATCAATCAATGCAAAGGGAGAGTATTTATCATCCGAACTCGTTAAAGATTGGCTCTTTCAAAGAACTGCATCCGCAATAGTCCAAGGAGAATTGATGGACGATGCTTCCTCACCCACAGAACTAATTTATCTTCATGATGGAAACTTGAAATGGAATCAAGTTGTAGAGTTCAAGAATGGAGCACAAAAAGCAGTTTCTCAATTGATAGATTCAGGATTAGTTACCGATGATCTTGGGCTTGTCATTCTCTCCTTGACTAAAAGGGATGTGATTCGGCTATTTGAGCGAAATAATGGTTGGAAGATTAGTAATCCCCCGAAGGAAATCTATTTGATAGATCGACAGACCGGGGAAGTTCATTTGGCAAGTTCTTCGCCTTTTATAGGCACAACTAATCTAATACGACTACAAATCAAAGATCAAACCAAGAAAACATTCACTCCTCAAACCTTAGTACGATTCATTAATGATTTACGATATCTGGATGCGGGGAGCCCTTATAACCAACCAAAATTGCCTATTGTTTCACATATGGTACATAATAAGGCAAATTTTTCTAGATTTGGAGAAATTTGCTACTTCCCTTATTAATAGAGAATCCTTAACATTGAACGATCACTGTATTATTGATCAGTGAAAAATTGAAAGAAATGGAATAAAATGTCATACGAATTAAATAGAGCAATTAGCACCCTTGTTGAGGAACTTGACAAAAATATTCCCGATCGGGATTTCGGACAGCCCTATTTCAGTGACCCTAGATATACTCCATACCCATTGGATCCCAAAAACTTCAAAGAACTAACAGGTAACAAAATAGCTAAGAAAATCTGCTATATTGATGGTGGAAACCTCGAGATCTTCGGAGGAGCTAACTTTTCCGTGCAGTACAATCGTCTCTATTTTTGTATCTTTGATGAATATAATAAAAGAGTACTACCACAGACACTTCCAAGTAAAATTGAATTCATATCTGCCACATATGCCAAACGAGAACCAAATGAAATATATTACAGCACAATTATGGTTCCAATTACTAATATTCCTAATAACATACTTCCAAAAGCTTCTGATCTAGAATTCAATTCTTTAGATCGAACCATATGTCTTGGAATTCGTAGAGCAAACATTTCTCATGTTGGATCGATGACCAGGCGATTTTGTGAGTGGTCGTTTGCCTCTGCCATCTTAAAGAATGAGCTTTCTGCTGGAGACATTCTGGTTCGGGACGGATCATTACAAACAGCGATAACCAATGAATCCAAATACTCAGATCATGCCTACGAAATGGCCGAAGAAACAGAAGTCATTCTATCCGGATTATCAAAGACTTCAAGCCTGTTTACGAGTACTGGTCTTTCCTTATTAGGTGCCATTGCAGAACTTGCAAATATTTACGAACTTCAACGAAAAGCCTGGTATTACTATCCAGTGGCACGTAATACCCAACCAGATCACAAGGCGTCTATTTTTGTCGTCAAACTGCATTCGGAATCTGTGTATACCTTTCGTTATGAAATTTATCGTGAACAGGCAGAGAATATGAACCAAGAGGAGATTATGGATTTATTGAATTCAATAGCTTACAATTCACGTGATATAGCCTTTCCAGGATATCCATATGGGCTGATTGCGGCAGATAAAAACGCTAGGGTGGCTTACCAAGAACTTGAGGGATTTAGAGTAATGTTTTTTTCAGAAATCTCCAAACAGCAGAAATGGTCAAAATTTGTTCACCATATTAGGACTCAAGACGCACATAGTATTCTAAATGAAATTTTGAGGTGATTATAATCGTAGAAATTGCCCAAATCATTGGAGGAAGCGAAGAAGAAATTTATGCCCGCCAAAAGAGTGATAAAATAATTGAACTCGGCGATCTTCTCGTTTCTGATCTTGAAAGTGAAGGTTATATGATCTTAAAAGTGCACAACCTCGAATATGGGGCTCAAATGAACCGGAAGAACCTTGAATTAATTGCAGGGATGAAACTTGAGGGCTATGGCGCAGATCTAGAATTTATGGAAAAGGAACTCAGAAGTTATGTAATTACCGCTATGCGGGGAGTGGCATATGTTCATGGAGACCAGATAGGGATTCCAAAGATTCTTCCGAACTTCTTTTCAACAGCAAGACATGCAACAAAGAAGGACTTACAATTTTTAGCAAAACCAGAAAAACCGGCATATTTGGGGCAAGTCAGAAGTGGGACCAAAATTTTGGATGTTGATGTATTTTTGGATGCAATTGATACATTTAGACATCATATCCTAATTCCGGCAACGACAGGACGAGGAAAAAGCAATCTAGTCAAAGTGATGATCGGGAGCATTCTCGAAGCAGATTACTGCGCTGCCTTAGTCTTGGATCCACATGACGAATATTATGGTCGAACAGAGAAAGGGTTGAAGGATCTTCCAAAAGCAACGGAGAAATTACTCTATTTTAGTCCTTCTCCTCTACCAGGTTCCTACACTCTTACAGTAAATTTAGCGTCTATTAGTCCTTGGCATTTTACAGGAATTGTGAACTGGACAGATGCCCAAGAAGACGCAATCACACTTTACAATCGCCAACACCGAGAGAACTGGATAGAAGCAATAGTTCGAGGAGATCAAATCGAAGGAGTTGCCCCAAGGACATTGGCTGTCTTAAGAAGAAGGATGAATGCTATTTTAGGGGTCTTTTTAGATGAGGAAGGAGTGTTTCAATGCCGCGGTGAAGTATTTAGCAATAGTAGAGGTGAATCAACGATTATAGACATGGTTGATGCCCTTGAACAAGGAATAAAAATCATCGTAGATACTTCTCGGCTTTCTGATGATGCGGAACTTCTGATTGGTAGTATTGTTGTCAATGAAATACTCAGGCGGTATAAACACTATAAAACAACTGGAGAACTAACAGAAAAGCCGGTTGTTACGGTCGTGCTTGAAGAAGCTCCCCGAGTCATTGGAAGTGGAGCCTTAGCGGCGGGATCGAATATCTATGCCACTATTGCTCGAGAAGGCAGAAAATTTAAAATTGGTCTGACTGCAATCACCCAACTGACAAGTGAAATCCCAAGAACGATCCTAGCTAACATGAACACCAAGATCATTCTTGGAAATGAGATGGGGATCGAACGACGAGCTATCCTAGAAAGTGCTCCCCAAGATCTTTCCAAGGATAGTCGGACGATTGCCGGCCTGGATAAAGGGGAGGCGATAGTCAGTAGTACATTTACCCGTTTTGCCATTCCAATCATGATTCCACTATTTGAGGAGTATCTTCTACAATTTCAGAACGATGAAAAGCCTGGAAAAACTACATTCATTGGGTGAGTTCATGCCAAAATTTGCACATATTGCGGATTGTCATTTAGGCGCCTTCAGAGATAAAATTCTTCAAGATTTATCCATTGACGCCTTTTTAACAACACTAGACCTGTGTCGGGAGGAAAACGTCGATTTTGTGGTGTTAAGTGGGGATATCTTCCATACCACAATCCCCAATATGGATATTGTTTCTGCGGCAGCCGAGAAGCTGAAGGAGTTATGTGATAGTGGAATTCGCATTTATGCAATATATGGCAGCCATGACTATAACCCGGGGGCGACATCTATTATGGATGTACTCCAGAGTGCTGGGTTATTTCATAAGATTGCACTCGGACAAATAGATAGCGATGACATTCTTCGGATGCAATTCACACAAGACACAAAGACAGAAGCGAAATTGATTGGAATTTCAGCAAGAAAAGTAAACTTAGAACGGAAGTACTATCAAATCTTAGATCGCGAAACTTTGGAGGATGAGCCCGGCTTCAAAATTTTTGCATTTCATACAGCACTTTCAGAGCTCAAACCGAAAGATTACGCCTCGATGGACGCAAATCCGATCTCTCTCCTCCCCAAAAATTTCAATTACTACGCAGGAGGGCATATTCACAAAAATGTCATACAGGACATCAAAGGATTAGGACTTATCGTCTACCCCGGACCAACGTTTGCGGCCAATTTTATTGATCTAGAAGTGATCGCTAAGGGAGAAAAAAGAGGATTCTATCTGGTTCATTTTAATGATGAAGTTAAAGAGGTAGAATTCCGAGAAATCCCCACCATTGCAGTATGTTATGAAGAATATGACGCTTCTGGGAGAACTTCGCATCAAGTTCAAATAAAATTGAATGAAATGATTGAAGCTCTCGATCTAGATGATAAAATTGTTCTTCTAAAGATAACCGGCCAAATGGCTGGGGGAACACCAGCCGACATCGATTTTGGAGAGCTTCGAAGAATAATAATCCAGAAGGGAGCATTATATGTGCGTATTAACCGATATGGTCTAAGAACGCTCGAGATTCCGGATACAAAGATATTGGGAGAATCCTCCGAAGAGATCGAACAAAATCTATTCCGGGAGCATATTGATCAGATTAATGTCACGAATTCCAATTTAAAGGAAGAATTAGGAGTTCAACGTGCAATCGAATTATTGCGAATCACTCGACAAGAAAAAGATGAGGAAGAAAAGAAAACCGAATACGAATCACGAATCACAGAGGAAGCAACAGATCTTCTGTTAGGAGGGGATTAAAAGTGATATTAAATGAGTTAACCATGACAAATATCCGAAGTTACAGACAGACAACGATTCCTCTCACAACGGGAATATCCCTTTTTGAAGGAGATATTGGATCTGGGAAATCAACAATCCTTTACGCTATCGAGTTCGCTCTTTTTGGATTAGGAGATTTAGATGGAGGGGCACTTCTTCGAACCGGAGCAACTGAAGGTGCAGTTTCCCTCAAGTTTGAAGTTGATGGGAATGAATATGCGATTCATAGATCACTAAAACGCAAAAAAAAATCGATCCGACAGCAATCCGGATATATTTTGGAGAATGGAACGCGATATGATCTTTCCGTAACAGAGCTGAAGAAATGGATACTGAAAATACTCGACTTCAAGGAAAAACAACACCCCCGGGCGGGATCTGTGATATATCGCTATGCAATTTTTGTGCCACAAGAAGAAATGAAACGCATATTGGGCCTCAGGCCCGATGAGCGGATGCAAACCCTTCGAAAAGCTTTTCGAGTTGAGGATTATCGAGTGGCAAGTGAAAATACGACAAATGTAATTAAAAAAATATCGGGTAATGTGAAATTCCTTAAAGGTGAGATATCAGACCTCCCAGTGCTTAAAGAAGACCTAGACGAGATAAAAAAATCCGAAATACAATTAAAAAAAGTAATAGATTCCCTCAATAAATCAAAAACGTTGATTTTGAAAAAGGAAGAAAAATTGACGATATCGATAGAAGAGCTGCAGACAATTGGATCACAAATTGAGAAAAAGATAACACTTGTTCCTCAATGGGAAAAAGAACTTTCTGACCTCAAAGAACAGAGTAAAAACATTTCTGAAGACCTTAAAGAATTAGAACAAGAAAAAATGAACCTAGAAGCGAACAAAGAAAAACTTGAACAAGTGAAAAGCCCAACCAAAACGGAGCTCATAGAGCTAAAAAAAGAGAATTCTAACTTATTAAAAAACAAACGTGAGTTAACAGAAACACTCGGACAACTCAAAGGAAAGGTTGGAGATTATACCCAAATTCTTGATAACGGTATATGTCCAACATGTGATCGGGTTGTTGAAACCAAAGAATTTGGAACTATTCTGGAAACAAAACAGGAAGACGTTAAACAGACTCAAAAACAGATTGATCAGTGTCAGAAAACCATCTTAGAGGTCCAAGCACTAATCAAAGAGCTTGAGGAGTATAAGAAAATACAAAAAGATCTCAAAAATCTACAAAAAGACATTGATAAGCGTAAAGAATCGCATCAAACAAAAATTGAACAGAAATTAAAAGCCGAAAAAAAGTGTAAGGATTTAACGGCAGCCCTAAAGGAAGCAAAATTATTCATTACAAAGAATAAATCTGTTTTAGAGCGAGTTAATCAAGTAAAGGACGATTTGATCAAAGTTCAAAAGGAACTAAATTCTGTAAAAGAGGAATTAGCAGGCCATGAGCGGGAGTTTAAACTAGCGCAAGAACAACTCAAAGAGGTTAAACAGAAAATTAAAGTCAAAGAAACTAAAAAGCAAGAAATTGCCAAACTCGAGGATCAGAAAATATGGCTTGAAGACTTTTTCATCCCAACCTTGAGTGTAATTGAGCAGCATGTGATGTTGAATCTAAATACAGAATTCAATCGCCGCTTTCAGGACTGGTTTAGTACACTGATCGAGGATCCAGAGATTCATGCTCGGGTGGACGAACAATTTACTCCTATAATTGAACAAAACAACTATGAACTGAGTGTGGACTACTTAAGTGGAGGGGAGAAGACAAGTGTGGCACTTGCATACCGCTTAGCTCTCAATGCTCTAATCAAACAAGTATGCAAAGCGATGAAATCGAATCTACTTATTTTAGACGAACCAACAGATGGATTCAGTAAAGATCAGCTCTTTAGAATGCGAGAAATCCTGGAAGAACTTGGTAGTGAGCAGGTGATTCTAGTATCCCATGAAGCAGAACTGGAAAGTATCGCAGATAGTATATATCGAGTAGATAAAACTTCAAGTGGCTCCAAAATTGAGGTTCCTTCTATATGATAAGAAAAAAACGATTAATTGATAATAGAGGAGAAAACAATGACCTCGCAGTATGATCTCTGGGATCGGAGGCTGACAATAAAATTAATTTCATTGCTGAAGATCAAACCAATTATCGCTATTAGAGATCTAATAATTCGTGATGAAAAACTTAAGGACCAATATCGGCATTATGATCCTTTAGCAATCACTCTAAAAGTTCTAGAGGTAATTATTGACCATATGGGGCCATTTAGTGGCATCAATCAAGATGCTCTGATCGCAGAGATTATTCCTCTACTGAGACGAATTGATCAAGCTGAAAATATCACGCATCTTTCAAGTGAGGATCATCAGCGATTTGTTGAAGTAATCTTAAATAAACTGTTAAACTTATCAAAGAAAGAAGGATTTCGTCTTATATATACGGACTACTCGCAAAATCCTCCTCTAAAAAGGGAAGTACCGTTTCGTCTGATAAGTCATCGCAATTTTGATGGAATCAACATTGTTTTAGTGGCAGAAACTGCAGCAATTAATTTTTTCTTGCAGATGCTTGATATTGATATTGAAGACCAGCAATTGGCCCATTTGCAAGTATTATCCCTGCAAATAAAAAAAGGACACTTCATCAGTGCTCTTGACACCGCGAAGAACAACATTCTTCTAACTAAGCAGTTTATGCTAAAAATTCGTAATATAATTAACCAGACCCGAAGAGATCTTTCAGCAGTTGATTGGCTTCACGAATGCCCCCAGGAACTTAAAAAGGTAACAGAGCATATTCGAGACTGTATTGACACGGAAACCATGCAATTAGGGATTATTAATCAGAAATTGGAAATAACACCAGATGATAAGATGATTCACTTAAATCAGCTAAAAGACTATGTATCTGAGTCATTAGATTTGCTTTTACCCTTACAACGTGAAGTGAATGAAGCCCGTGAAACGTTTCTTGATGAGCAGTGGATTCAAGAACTACTTGTGAAAAGACAGAAGGGACGGATCGAGTTCGAATCGATGGGTTTAAATCAAATACTTGCCATGCCTGCTCAAGATTTTATAACCCTCCTTGAAGATGCTTTTGTTTTCTTCAATCGTTGTACTATCCCAACTCAGTTCTCATATGCCCAATTTTTAGATCAAATAATCCAACGAACTAGTCGAACACAATCTACGAAGATGATCGAAAAGGAGCAATTAGAGAAAATCATGGAACCATTTGACCTTACACAGTATCCTGAAATTTTGCGAAGTGAAGTAGCGAAATTCATTATGGATTATCTGCATGAAAATGGAAATGTCATCACGCTGTCTGAGATTCTTCAATACGCTGAGAAATTAGGAAAAGACTTTTTCTTTTGTAATTATCTCCGATTATTGATTCAAGGCCGTATTGCCAAAGATTATTTTGAAAAACATGTCTTAGATCTCTCTTTGGAGGTTCAAGTTCATAGACGTCCCTTAGCGACTACATGGTTTTTTGGAGACGACTACTTGATTAGTTTGGAGGCACATCATAGTGTTTGATCAAGGAAAATTAGACCCACAGCTAATCGAAATGGCAACTCGATTCATCTATATGGGATTAGAAAGTCGTCGAGATCTGAGTGGGAGTCTGGAATACAAACAACTGTTAAGAAACTATAAAAATAACTCTATCTTCCGAATGGTCGTTAAGGCAATTGCAAACGGGTTATCTCTTGAGATATTAAGTGCTGATTATGCAGGAGTGTTTATATCACCCAAATCCAACTCCGTATTTGCAACTAGACTCTCCTCAGCAGTTAGAACATGGAATCCTAGCGAAGATAAGTTCATAGGATTAGTATTGATCGCACTTGCCGCCTTTTATTTTCCAAAAAGCACCTCATTTGATGAAAGCACCTTTTTCACATCCCCTATTACTATCCATGAATTGGAAGCCTTTATACGCGAGAAAACAACACAAATTAAAGAAAAACAGCAACCAGCGCACATTGAAGCGGGTAAAGATCAATTGGAACTATTAATGACAAGTTACCTTCAACTTCCAAATGAGCGCCATGTTGATAGCAAAAAACGAAGTACACGCGAACATTTCATCCGAAAGACTCTAAACTTTCTCATAAAACAGCGGTTGTTTATCAAGAAAGATAACGAGTATTGGCCAACACCGAAATTTCGGGTTCAAATGGAGAGCATGAGTGAAAACGATCAAATTAAGAGTTTTTTGGGCGTGAATGATATGAGGGGTGGGTTTTAAATGCCACGTATTAATAAAGTACGACTGATGAATATAGGGCATCCACAGGCTTACATGAAGGATTTACTTTTAGATTTCCGCGATGGACAAAATTCTGTCGTCTTTGCGGACAATGGGTGTGGAAAGTCCTCGATAATTGCATTAATGTTGGCGTTGATTCGCCCAAGAACATATGATTTCTTGCAGGGAGAAGGTCAGGAAAAAAGGAAACTCGCAGATTACGTTAGAGCAGACCGCCCCGGCCATATAATTATAGAATGGTTATTTGACGGTGAATCAGATCCTGAATTTTTCCTAACAGCTATGATGTTAGTAAGAGATCAAAATGAAATTCGTAAATTCTTCTACAGTCTACGATATAAGAATAATGAATCAAATCGGCAAATCACATTTGATAACCTTCAATTAGAGACAACTAAAGGGTATTTATCTCATCAAATAATTCTAGATCGATTAAGGTCACATAAGAGGGTAGATCCAAGCCAACAAATTCAAATTATAAGAGATAACATGGAAGAATGGATGAAACACCTCGATGTCAACCAGATAGATACCACTTTAGCAAAAACACAAGTCAATATGAATAAACATGAGGGTGCACAAGCAGAATTTCTAACATTTTCTACCGATATGGAATTTATCCAGTTTATAGTGGAAACACTTCAAGAATTCTCCTCAGATGAGCCATTGGACGAAATAAGAGCCGCATACGACCAAATGCAAAAGCTTCCTTCCCTGGAAGCTCAAGAGGAATTTGTAAAAAAGATACTTGAGAATCTAGATCTTGGAAAAGAACTTGAACAACGAGCGTTGGGACAACAATTAAAAAAAGAAGAGCTTGCGAAACAATGGGTCTTTCTTTCTTCGTTATGTCGTTCAAAAAAACGAGAAAACAAAAAGGAAATTGAAAATTGTAACAAAAATATTGCTCAAGATGAATCTCGTAGAGATCAATTAAAGAAGGAATTGAGCGAAGTTGATCAAAATATTCCTTATTTCAATCTAAAAATGACTGAATTCCAAATTAAAGGAAATAAAACAAAAATCAAGAATTTGAATAGAATTTTTAAAAAATTAAAATTGAGAAAAAGCATCCTGGAAATTCTACCCGAGTATATCGACCTAATCCATAAAAGCAGGCAGTTAGAGTTCTATAAGAAACAATTATTCACTGAAATGAAACCAATTGATCAAGAACTGATGATGACTCAGCAGATAATTGCTTTTTTACTCAATGAAGAATACACAGATTTGTCAGAAAAAGAAGATGTCCAAAATGAGGAATTGGCTGAAATTTGTAAAAGCATAGCACAAAAACAACTGCACATGGGAGAGAAAACTGGTATCAAAAGAACTCTTGAAAAGGCAATTGTCGAAATAAAGGGAAAAATTGAAACGATAGCTCAAAAAGAAGACAGTATCGCAGATCTTTGGAAAAAAGATGATGAAAGCATTGATATAGCTAGGCAACGAATTGCTTCTCTTTTCGAAAATATCAAATCACAGATTAGCGAGCTTGGGCTAGAACAAAAACAAGTCGAAACCGATAAAGAAAACCTGGATTTAGAGATCGATAAGGTAAAAGACGTTTTATCAAATTTACAAATGAACAAAAAAAGTATAGAGGATGATTTTGAAAGAAGAGAAGACAAATGGAAAAAACTAGTTAGTGATCCAGTCTTTGGTTCTCATTTTGGAGAAGGTTGGGAACTCCGAGATGTGAATTATACACTCTTAAACCCAGAACAAAAGAAAAAATTGATAGAAGAACAAGAAAAACTGCATTTTAGTCTGTTGACCGAAAATCATCATTTTGAAGATATAAAACGCCATATTGAGACTTATGAAGTTGAAGAACATTTTCCATATGATCCAGCAGCAGTTCGTGTTAAAGATGTGCTGAGAAAGAAACACTTCAATGCATGGATAGGGTGGGAATACCTAAAGAAGATTTTTCCTGACACTGAAAACCGAGAAAGAATTGCTGAATGTATTCCTCACCTACTTGATGGGGTAATTATTGTTGAAGACACTTTAGAACACATAATAAAAGTCATAGAATCCTTGAGAGATACTTCTGAACTTCAAGACGTAACACATCCAGTAATGCTATCCATTGTATCTGTTTTAACTGAGCCCCCAGAAATTCACCAAAATGTTTGGTTTGTATCACCAGGATTGAATTGGAATTTTGATCCTGATGAAGCTGAGGGACATTATCAGGAACTCAGGATCCATCATAAGAACACAGAAAAAAAAGTGTCTACACTTAAAGATGGGTATAACAAGCTTCGTCATATTCTTCATATCTGGGAGGATTTTTTAGAAAGCTTTCCTGAGATTACCTATTTTGATTTCGACAAGAAACGAATAAATTTGAATATAAACATTAAGAACAATAATGATGAACTTGATAAACTAACTACACAGAAAACTAATTTAGTAAAACGGCAGAATGAATTAACGCAACGTCTTGAGGAATTAGATCGAAGAAAAGAGGAGACTTCTACGGATAATCAAACTCTTGAAAAATTCTATTATAGGTATCAAGAAAAAATAGATCTCCAACAAAAAATGAACTCATCTTTACGTGAAGTTCGTAAAATATCTGAGCTAATAGATAGATTTGAGCACGAAATCCCGTTACTTATGAAGAAAGAAACGAGATACAGAGGAGAATTAGCTCAAATTCAAGATAAAATAAAAGAAAATAATATAGAACGCTCCCACTATTCTATTCCTTCTGATCCAGAAACCAGATTAACTAAGGCGAAAATTCAACAGAAATCTGCTGAAATGTCACTCTCCGAGTGGAGAAACATATTTCACGACTTAAAACAACAACGTGACTCTAAACTCTCATCTCATCAGCTAAATGCAGTAATCCTGAATTTAGAAACAGAAATTAAAGAACTTGAACATTATTTGAGGAGTTATTGGAGAAAAACCAAAATTCGCGAAGGCTTGGTAGAAAAATATGTTAAAAAGAATAAAGACCTCTCTGATAAATCCATAATACTTGCTCGAAAACAAAAAATAGAGGAACAAATCACTAATAGCGAACTAAAAATGAGTGAATTAGAAAAGAGAATTCGTGGACTCAACAAAGAATCGGAAATTCATCGATCAAAGTGTTTGGGGAAGTTGGAGGAGCTATATACGAAATTGAGTTATTGCCTAACAAGTCTAGAATTGTTAAAAGAAGCCTTAGCACAGGAAAGTCAAAAGGAAGTACAATTACAAGGAAAACTAATCGTAGTCGAAACGAGACTTGAAGAGACTAAAACAAGAGTACAAACCCTCTTCGAGCAAAGGAATTCTATTAAATCAAACTTAAATCTCATTGAAGCCTATAAACGGGAATTCGTTATAGAGTTCGATGAACTTAACATCTCTGAACTCTCATCGTCACAAGTAGAGAAATCACCATATGAAATAAATCTGCAAGTTGAATCTTTCACTCAAGAAATTCGACAATTTCAAGTCGATCAAGATGCTTTAAAAAGTGATGAAGAGGAATTTATTCTAATATTCCGAAGATTAGCTCAGAGTATACACCCTCAGTTACAGGAAACTAGAATTATAGAGTTCGTAAAAAAATTTGACAAAGAAGGCATATTAAACCGCACTTTTCATGAACAAGCTTTCAAGAAACAGCTTGTCAATCTTCAAGAAGAAATTTCAGCTCCACAAGAACGACTGGGGAATATAATTAAATATTTCTCATCAATAATTGATGATATTTTATATAAACTCCGAAGAATCCAAAGTATAAAATTGCAGATACCTGAACTTCCCTACTTTGATAAAAAAGAGGTCATAAGAATTAAGATTACAGATAGTCAAGATTTCTCTGCAATTGAAGGAACTGTAAAAGCTTATTTTCATGAATTATTTTATGAACACCCTCAATTCCCTGATACGTTAACTATCGAGAAAATTGTTAATGATGTCTTAGCGAGATATTTGGATGGTCGTTTAGCCCCAATACGGTTTCTATTTCCGGAGAATCAGCCTAAAGCAATTTATAAAAAAATCGATGAGATTAGAAAAATTAGTGGAGGGGAAAGTGTCACCATTGCCATTCTTCTTTATTGTTTAATCGCGTATTTCCGTTTAAAATATACCTTTGGAGAGAAAGGGACTAGAAGCCAATATTCTTATCCCCTTTTAATGGATAATCCATTTGGAAAAGCAAGTAGACCGGATTTTATAAAATTACAAGTGGGTTTAGCTCGGAACTTACGCATACAGCTAATCCCATTCACTCATATCAATGATGTCGAAACCATCCAACATTTTGAGACTTTTATCCCGTTGCGGAAATACCCCACAACCCACGATGGGGTTCACGTAGTAGAAATCGACCCTGAAAAAAAAGATCCTGATAAACTTGAATATCATATTGAAAGTAGTTCAGTGACTGTTCGTCCAACAATTAAACGAGACACAAAATTATCAGAGTTTGTGGAAGGAAATTGATGACTTTAAAGACCAAAGAATTCTTGGATGGCCTGAAAAAGGCAGGTCAGGGGAGAAGAAGAGTTTCTAAAGATATTATACTCAAAGTCTTCGCAGAAACGTTACCTGAAGCATATTACGGAAGAATTGATTATACCAAATTATTACAGCTCCTTCAAGCGCTTGCTGAGCAAAGATGCATTCGCCTACCTTCCTCCAAGGAGTATTGGGACCATACTATGAAACCTACACTCCCCCACTGGGTCATTATCCGTGATACTCAGAAAAAAAGGCCAAAACAAGGAGTACGCGATATTCCCTGGCATCCCACATTGAGTTGGATCACTACCTTAACTCACCTAAAGCAAAATACCATAGCCGATCTGATCAAACTTAATGCTTTTTTTGTTTCTTGTGGTTCCCAAGAGTTAAGGGCGATCCCCATCAAAGAACGCTCTTTGGAAATCTTTGGGGATGAAAAACGACTCGATGAATTGATTAACCGCTCATGGTTTATGAAACACATCACCCTTGAGCAGTTGAGTTGTTATAAAACAATTGAACCCTTTGCTGCGAAGACGTCAAACCGAACGCATAACCATCGCACAATAATTATTGAAAATCGGGATACATTCGATAGTTTGTGGCGAAGTAACGAGCAATTGACACCTCCTCCTTATAATCATGTTATCTATGGTCATGGAAAAGCAATTGAAGACAGGATTCTTTGGATCATGGAATTTGATCCTGAAGTCCTAATTCTCGAATATTTTGGGGATCTCGATCCGGAAGGCATAAACATTCCCACTCGCACTAATCAAAAGCTGATTGAAAACGACTACCCTCAAAGAATCAAGATGGCACTTCCTTTTTATCTTCACTTAATTAACACTTACATAACGAACCACTCATTCCATTTTGATAAAACCATCATGCCTCGATCATGTCTTGACTTTCTACCCTCTAAGGAAAAATGCTTCGTAGAACATCTATTCCTGCAAAAGAAACGAATTCCTCAAGAATGGTTGAATCAGCAAGAGATTTTTAATATTCTAACGAATAAACAATCATCCTAATCTTACTCTCCAAGCTTCTCAAATATCTCGGTGGCTTTTATACGAACCATTTTATCTGCATACTTCAGGAATTGGGGCAACCTGTGAACATTTTGTTTTTTCTTCCATCAATCTTCCCGTGTTAGGACTATTTTTAGATCAATACGAAAGGTGTCACTGTTTACTGTTTCATAAATACCATATTGTGACACTTTTTGTATCTAACTAGAAGGAAAATGAATTCATTTGTAATTATATTACAGTGGCAGAATTCGTTCTTTGAATAATTAACGCCTAATTCGAGCACTTAATCCTGAATTAGGCCCAGAAGGCAGCCCCAAAACAGTATCGATACCGATTTGAGTCCGCAAATCATTTAATAATTGGCTAGGATCTAATGATTTACCAATCATATTTTGGGATTCAGGACGTGGGTCACGCACTTCTTTCGCTCTATAGACTTCTAGCGCACTTAGACCTTCATCAATCGCTCGACGACAAAGACCACGAATATAAAATCTGTTAAACTCTCCCTCTGCCAATGTTTCGTGTGCATTTCTCGGAACTTTAACCGGTTTGCCTTTTCTCAATTCGGTAGTTTTCAGACAATTGAGGCGAATAAGATCCGCCGCCAACTTACATCATTTCCATTTTCTATCGCGACTCGGAATAATCTAGGATATTTTTCTAAGCCCGATTCAGTTAATTGAGGACTTATATAGAGTTTTTTTTCTCTTATATCCCGTTCTAATTCATCTAACATAAAGGTTCTAGTTGTTTCGTCGAGATCCACATAATTCAAAGGCATTTAATTCCCCCTTTACTAAAAATTTTTGATGTTATCCTAATTAATAATATTAGTAATATAAATCGTTCAGTCAGGGACAAGAACAGTATGTAGCATGCTTCATCACCAGGATTGTATAATACCTATGGTGCGCAAGCTTCATCTGATTGAAATAGAATCGATTGGAGATTACTCAATTAATAGCAAATACTTATAATAGAGGGTTTGTTAAGATTTCTAAAGGAGGGTAAGTCGATGAGCAATGAAAATTGTCCGAATTCTGATGATTCACGAGAGACGAATCTTACGGATTTAATTAATTCAGCCACAACTGTATTA
>JAEOTI010000498.1 GCA_016839955.1 Candidatus Hodarchaeota archaeon
ATATTATTGGTATATTTTTATTAAATCTAATCAAATAGTGAATAATGCCCAAGTTTCTTTGGAGTATGAATTGAATTGATTCAAAAAAGCCTTGAAAGCATTAACCAACGTTACTTGTGGTTTAAAGATCGAAGATCAAGAGTAATATTAAGCCTTTCTGAGAAAATAAGGGATTATACTAAAGTATTTCTAAAGAAAAAAGATATTTTAGAGATTACACCTCCAGTGATTGCTCCTGCCACAGATCCTGGTCTTCGAGGAGCTAAGAAATTTGTAATCGATTATTATGGAAACCAGTTCAAACTAACTTCAAGTATGATTTTACATAAAATTGCTGCAAGTTCATTCTTAGAAAGTGATGTTTTCTCATATTCTCCTTGTGTTCGTGAAGAAAGCATTAAATCCAAGAATACTAAACGACATCTCAGCGAATTTTGGCAGATTGATGTAGAACTATTTCAAAAAAGACGCGATGAAGCTATGCAATTATGTGAAGAATTACTGCATGCAATAATCGTAGATATTAAAGAAGTAGCTAGTTCAGAGCTTGAATTTCTCAAACGATATTTGATTGTCCCTAAAATCCCCTTCCCCCGTATAAAGTACACTGAATTATATGATGAGGCTCAGTCTCTTGGTTATAATCTGACTTTCGGTGACGAAATCCCATGGGACGTAGAGAGACAGTTTTCAGAGATTATGGAAAGCCCTTTTTTTATAATTGATTACCCTGTTGGATCCCGAGGATTCTATGATCGTATTTCCACTCAATACCCAGACAAACTTCTTTCATTTGATTTAATATACCCTGATGGATTTGGTGAAGCTGTTTCTGGATCAGAACGGGAATATAATCCCGATTTAGTTTATAAAAAGTTGGAGTTAGTAGGTGAGGACCCCCAAGATTACCAGTGGTTCATAGATATGCTTAGGAAAAAATTGTGCTGCACATCAGGTTTTGGTTTTGGATTTGAGAGACTGATAAGATTTATCTCTGGAATCTCTGAGATAAAAGAAGTAACGCCCTTTCCACGGGTACCTGGAGAAATGTGTGTTTAATGAATCGATATTTCCTAACAACTTATTAATGAATAAAACTGTTTTTGGAATTTCTCAAGTTTTGGGTTTATGATAAATTGACAATAACCATAGTTGGGATTCTGTTGATAGAAATTTTGATGGTACTCTTCAGCAGGATAGAATTTTGTAAAAGGCACGATCTCTGTAACAATCTTGTTTCGAAATTTGCAACCTGAGTTTGATTCATCTTTTAGTTGCTCAGCTACTGATTTTTGTTCTTCAGAATGAAAAAGAATGATTGAGCGGTAGTGAGTTCCGATATCATTTCCTTGACGGTTTAGTGATGTAGGATCATGTATCTCAAAAAAAACCTCAAGTAGTTCTCTATATGATATAAATTGAGGATCAAATTGAATTTGTACTACCTCAGCGTGACCAGTTTGACCAGAACAGACTTCTTCATAGGAAGGATTATCTGTTATCCCTCCAGCGTACCCAGAAATGACTGAATCAACACCTTTTATCTGTTGAAAAACTGCTTCGATACACCAAAAACATCCACCCCCCAAGGTTGTAGCTTCCATCGGAGATTCCCATGTTTATCTTATTTGAACTTAACTTTCTGGATTATGTTTCTGGCAACCAATTAACTTCAGAACATATTTAATTTTATGTTCAAATATTTGGAAATTTATTCTTCGCGGGGTTAAAAAGAAGTTCTTGAACGAACCAGGATTAAAATAATTGAAAAAAATTGATTTGTCATTTGTCAGATGTTAAATCTATTGATAGAGCAATACACGCTTGACAAATTTTTCTTAAAATCTTGAAATCTAACTTATCAATCGTATCCGCCTCTGTGTGGTAAAAGGGATACCTAAAATTACCAGTACCCGTCAAGAATATTCCTGGGATGTTTGATTTCCAAAAAGGGGCGTGATCTGACCTTAATAGTTCACTCATATGATCAGCTATCTGAGGGTAATTTAAAGGAACTTGAATTCCGCCATAGGGGAGGTTAATAGGTTCTCTTTCACATTGGCTACAAAATGATTGAAAAATCTCTGTAGAATTTCCATCAGCTATTACTGCTATAAAATCTCCAGTTCTTGCATCTTCTTTGGTATTATATAATCTCAAATAATTTGGGTCAAGACCTTTTGGAAGAATTTGTGAGTTAGGTTTTGTTGAGGTGTATCCAATAGTATCTAGACACACTACTCCTTGAATTTCTCTCTTAGTCTTAATAGCTTCTTGAACCCAAAAATTACTTCCTATTATTCCTGCGGTTCCCCACCACTCTGTATTAGATATTTTACCATAAGTTTTTTCTAATTCGATAACGTACTGTAATTCGGATTCAGTCAGGCTCTCTTTCAATTGATCAGTGGCTTTATTCCATATTTCTTTTCTCGATGTTGTATTCAGAAGATTTTTTCTAATTTCGTTGTGTTTCTTCATTATTTCCGTAGTATGCAAGTTCAAAAAACGATTTTGTTCATCTATCAACCCTAATTCTCGTGCTACCTTTCGATGTCGTAATTGGAAGACTGGTGAACCTTCTTCTAAATCAAAACTAAGAAAATGAATATTTCCTATGTTCTCTACATTAACCAAAATTCTTGCCATTTCAAGTATGACAGCAATTGCAGATGCATTGTCATTGGCACCTGGGCTTTTAGGAATGGTATCATGATGGCATACAAAGACAAGTTCAGGTCCAGTCTTCCCTTTTATCCATCCTTCAATATTTCGAAAATCTTGGTCTAACCGTTCTAAAAGACTTATACAACTCTTAGCAACCATAGACATCTATGACATACTCCTCATTGTTGCGGCTAATTTCCTGGTTCACAGAGGTGTGCCTGAAACCCTCAGGTCTTACCACTTCTCCACAGGCATTTAACGTCTCTG
>JAEOTI010000499.1 GCA_016839955.1 Candidatus Hodarchaeota archaeon
AGGGCAAAGTGCATGCTTAATTCTCCGGGCGCATCCAGGCTATCCACCAACCTGAAAATCCTGTCTACTTTTTCGTGATAGCGGTCGTAACTCAATTCGTCCTGGATAAACAGAATGATAAAAAAGCAGCAGGCCATACCGATGGCCAGACCGGATATGTTGATGAAAGAAAAGGCTTTGTGTTTCTTGATGTTGCGAAAGGCGATTTTTAAGTAATTCTTGATCATAATAATTTAATTTCTTAATAATTTTTAGAAAAATATCGTTTGTTTTTACGAAGCCAAACAAAAAAAGGTTGCCGGAGGCTTAAAAATCAGATTTTAAACATCAAAATCGGGGTAGGGGACATGTATCCTATATAAGACTCTAAAATCTCCTGACAGAATCCTGGAGATCGGTGATTTGAATCCTTTTAGCTTCTATTTTACTGGGAGCAAAAGGATTGGAAGAGAGATATTGATGGTATTTTGACTTCTTACTTTTCCAATGATATAAATTGAAGAACAGTGGATAAGAATTAAGGATCAAACTTAGAAAATATGCAAGATGGGAACACAATCTAAAGAAATGATAAAAACATACCTTAAGAAAATTCTTGAAATAAGCAAAAGAGGAGACGCTCGAGAAGAGAGCTACTATTCAACTCTAGAACAGCTTCTTACAAGTTGTGCAGATCATTTAGGCAAGAGAAAAATCCATATTACAAGTCTACCTAAAAAAACTGAGGCAGGAAATCCTGATTATAGAATATGGGATGGAAGACAACACATAATTGGATATATTGAAGCGAAAGCTCCAACAGTTGATAATTTAGATTTCACAGAAAAATCAGAGCAGTTGAAACGTTATCTGAATACCTTTCCCAATTTGATATTAACCAACTTTTTTGAATTCCGGCTTTACCGTAACGGAACTTTGATAGATAAAGTTCTTATCGGAAGGCCTTTCATTATACATAAACTCAAAGCTGCTCCACCAGTTGAAAATGAATCCGATTTTTTTGACCTACTAGAGAGATTTTTCTCATTTTCTCTTCCTAAAGTTTATAATGCCAAGACGCTTGCTATTGAATTAGCAAAAAGAACTCGCTTCTTGAAGGATGAGGTAATTGAAGAAGAGCTAAAAGAAGAAACTACCGCAAAAGGATTTATTTTAGGATTCTATGAGGCGTTCAAGAGATTTCTTATTGGTGGTCTTTCAAAAGAAGAGTTTGCTGACCTTTATTCGCAAACTATTTCATACGGACTTTTTGCAGCACGAACTCGTACAGAAAACGGATTTAATAGAAAACTTGCATATGACAGCATCCCTCACACTATTGGAATTTTGAGAGACGTCTTTGAGTTTATATCTCTTGGAAAACTGCCAATCCAGATGGAATGGATTATTGATGATATCTCAGAGGTGTTAGCCGTTACAGATGTAAAAAAAATTCTTCATCAATTTTTTCATGAAGGTAAAGGAAAAGACCCTATCGTCCATTTCTATGAAACATTTTTAGCTGAATACAACCCACAAACAAGAGAGAAGAGAGGAGTTTATTATACTCCGGAACCAGTGGTCTCCTATATTGTTCGTTCCTTACATAGCATTTTAAAGGAGCATTTTGATAGAACTGATGGATTCGCAAGCGATTCAGTCACGGTTCTTGATCCTGCAGCAGGAACACTAACCTTCTTAGCTGAGGTTGCCAAATTGGCAGTAAAGGAATTTGTCTCCAATTATGGTGAGGGAGGTAAAGAAAATTTTATTAGAGAGCATATACTCAAGAATTTATATGCATTTGAACTGATGATGGCTCCTTATGCTGTAGGTCATTTAAAGATTTCTTTCCTCTTAGAAGAATTGGGCTATAAACTCAGAGGGGATGATCGGTTTAAGCTTTATCTCACTAACACTTTGGAAATGGAAGAACTTGCCCAAACTGAACTTCCGGGTATGGCTTCGCTCTCTGAGGAATCTCATTTAGCAGGCAGAGTCAAAAAAGATCAGCCCATTCTGGTGATTCTCGGCAATCCGCCTTATTCAGGACATTCTGCAAATGTAAGTGAAAAATATATTACGATAACGCAAAAAGGAAGAGAAAAAAGACAGAAAATTAAAACCTGGATAGGAAAACTTATTGATGATTATAAATTCGTGGATGGGAAGCCTCTTGGAGAAAAAAATCCAAAATGGCTTCAGGATGATTATGTAAAATTCATCCGTTTTGCCCAGTGGAAGATTGACCAGGTAGGGGAGGGGATTCTAGGCTTTATAACCAATCATAGCTATCTTGACAACCCGACATTTAGAGGCATGAGGCAGTCTTTAATGAACAGTTTCAATCAGATTTATATTTTAGACTTACACGGCAACAGTCTGAAAAAAGAGAAATGCCCAGATGGTTCAAAAGATGAAAATGTATTTGACATTCAACAGGGTGTAGCCATAGCTCTATGCCTGAAGAAAAAAGGTGTAGAGAAAAAATGTATGGTATATCATTCAGAAATTTGGGGATTAAGAGAGAAGAAAAATGATTGGCTTTCCAAGAATGATATAAAAAGAGTCTCAAAAAAGAAATTGTCGCCAAAATCTGAATTTTATCTTTTCATTCCTCGAGATGAAAATCTTTTTGAAGCATACGAGAAGTATCCAAAGATAGTAGATATTTTTCCGTTAAATAGTGTCGGAATCGTTACAGCCAGGGATAAATTAACGATTCATTGGTCAAAGGAGGAGGTTTGGTCTACGGTATTAAATTTTTCAAAGATGGATAGTGAACTGGCGCGAATGACCTACAATTTGGGTAAGGATGCAAGGGACTGGAAAGTTGATCTCGCTCAAAAGGATTTGATAGACAGTGGACTGGATAAAAATAAAAATGTACCTATCCTTTATAGACCCTTTGATATCAGATATACCTATTACACTGGGAAATCTCGGGGGTTTCATTGCATGCCTCGTCCTGAAGTTATGAGAAATATTATGCAGGAGAATTTGGGGATAATAGTACCAAAAAGGGTTGAAACTAAAATACCTTGGAAACATGTACTATGCACCGACAAAATTATTGAGCATGTTGCAGTTTCTCTTAAAACAATTGATTATCTTTTCCCTCTTTATGTCTATCCTTTTACAGATAAAAAAGATATCTTCAGCCTTTCAGAAGAAAGGCACATAAATATTCGACCAGATCTTTTCGGCACTCTATCTGAAGTTTACAAAAAGAAACTCTCTCCAGAAGAGCTCCTACATTATATTTACGCAATTCTTTATTCAAATATTTACCGGGCAAAATACGCAGAATTCTTAAAAATGGATTTCCCGAGAATTCCTTTTACAAAGAATTATAGCCTTTTTATCAAAATGGCAAAATATGGGCAAGAGCTTGTTGATATGCATCTTTTAAAATCAAAAGAACTTGATCCGCCGGTTGCCAAATTTGAGGGGAAAGGTGATAACAAAGTTGAAAAATTAAGATATAACAAGAAGGAAAAGCGGCTATATTTTAATCAACGTCAGTATTTTGAAGGAATTACAGAAGAAATTTGGAAGTATCAAATTGGCGGTTATCAAGTTTGCAGCAAATGGCTGAAGGATAGAAAAGGAAGGATTTTATCCCTTAGGGATATAAAGCACTTTTGTAGAGTTATTACTGCAGTAAAAAGAACGATAGAAATACAAAAAAAGATAGATAGACTTTACCCAAAAATTGAACACCGAGTCATTGAATTTAAAAGATAGTAGGAAGTGAAACTCTAACCATTAGATCGGGAAGCTTAACTTCTAATAACAAGATTTTGAATTCTTAGTCTGCATAAAATCCCTAAATTATTCTAAAATAGTTGACAATTAATACTATTAATTGTAATTTGTCAACTAGGAGGACATAAAATGCCCGAAAAGAAAAATCTCAGAGAATTTGGTAATCGGTTGAGATTGGCTAGGAAAATGGCAGGATTAAGCATGGAGGATCTTATAAAAAAAGCCGAAGGAATCGTCACCAAACAAGCAATCAGTAAATATGAGAAGGGGATAATGAAACCTTCAAGCGATGTGCTTATCCGACTTGCTTTGGCACTTGGAGTTAAACCTGAATACTTTTACAGACAATCAAAGATA
>JAEOTI010000500.1 GCA_016839955.1 Candidatus Hodarchaeota archaeon
AACAGAGATTCTTTGTGAAAAAGCGTATTTGGTAAAGGGTTTAGGAGATTTTCAATTTAAACTTTGAAATATTCTGTTAAGATTAAGTTAAGAGATTTTATATAATTCTTCAAAGCAATTTTTCCATTATCGGTGATTTCAAGAATTGTTCTAGGTTTTAAGTTAACAAAACCTTTTAAGATTCTTAGATAACCAGCCTTTTCTAATCGTTTTGCATGACTGCTCAAATTTCCAGCAGTTAAATCAAGAGCTTTCTGTACTTGAGCAAAAGTAAGTCGGTGATGACCAAGAAGCAGTAATAGAATACCAAGTCGGTTGGGTTCATGAACAAAAAGATTAATTGACTTTAATTCCTCCAACGATTCTTCACTAGACATAATTCAGCCTTACCCAACGACTAAAATACCCTAATATAATACACAGTTGCTGTTACAACCATTCCTAATCCTATTATAGTAGCAAAATAGAACATTGCGTTTTGAGGATTAATCGCAAAAATGGTAAATAATCCAATAGCAAAAGAGTATAATCCTAGAAATAAGATTGAATTTCGAATATTTGGGAGTCCTTCAATTTCTGGAACCCATCTATATGTACCAAGAAATGCTGTAACGATAATAAGAGTCCAAATAACTGGAATTAAGTCTTCTTTCTGATAACCAATTGTGGTAACAGCTATCAAACCAAGTGCTACTAAGCTTAACCACAGGAGTCCTATTTTTCTTAAAATCGGAGACCAATCAAGTAATGCAAATGATTGAGATGTGTAAACTGCAACCAACACTATTGGAGAGAGATGAACTAACCACGTAGCTATAAACAGTTCTGGAAATTCATTAGGAGATGGCTTTCGACCAAATAGAATCCATGCAGGATCTGTGTTTAGAGAATTATGAGATACTAGCTCGATCCATCCGGCTAAAATAGCGATAAATCCACATAGAGCCATAACTATAAGAAATCGTCGGATTTCGTATCGGTTTTCAAAATCATGTACTCTCTCAAGAACTTGGAGAGTCTTTTGAAGGTCTGAAGAAGAAGATTGCATCCTTTTCACTCAATTATTTTCAACTAATTTCTAGAATTAAACATTACATCAAAGTTTGCCTGACAAAATAATTTGTACAGAAAAAGAAGTTACTATTTTTTTTGGAATTGATGATTGAAGACAATTGACAAATAATTGGAAGATTAAAAGATGAAATCAAATAATAAAGAAAAAACATTGAAATCCTCAACCAATACGATTCCACTAGAGAAAAAGAATCAAAATAATAACCAGAAATTTTTTGCATATTTTTTCGACCATCCTCGTTATTTGATGAAAAACCTTATGACTCATCCTTCTAAAGCAATTCAGATAGAACTATGGGTCTATTTCGTTCTTTTCTTTGAAATACTTATTACTTACGCGTTGATTCATGCGGGGATAACTTCTCTCAGTTGGAATTTCAAAGGAAATGAACTGAACACTTATATTGTAGCATTTCTTCGGGTAATATTGAGTTCTAGTATTGCTTTAATTCTAGGAACTGCAGGAGCATCATTTTATTGGTTCATAAGAGAGAACTTAACGTTTGCGGATTCTCTGAAACGATTAATGTTCTATTACATTAGTGTAATAATCATTTCTTTGTTGGGAGAAGTATTTCTTGCGAGGATTATCTTAGAGTCTGAACTAAAGCTACAACCGTTTGTTATCATCGCAGCTGGTGGTCTAGCAGTTTTGTTACTTCAGCAAGCAATGCAGGAAGATAGCCAGATCGGTCTTTCATTGCCAATAATTGTATTTATTCTCTGTCTGAGCTATATCCAAGGATATATGATTGCAAACGATCTAATACCTTACTCAAATCAAGAAAACATCGAAAGTCCGATCACCATATTTCTTAAAAATTTGTTTACAAAGCTTTTTTAGGAAATCTAATTATTTCCTATTGAATTCTTGTACAGAGAGCAAACCAACAAATTCTTCTAGGAACTTCATTTTTTGATCCTATTTAATCTGATTTTTAGTATAAAGAATGAAAAATTGTTGAAGTCTCAGTTTCCTTATACTCTTGAAGGGTTTCTAATACAGTTTTTGGAAAGGGAAGTTCTTTAAAGCAATTCCAGGGACAATCAAGTCCATTAATTTTGTAACCAGCGTTTTCGAAGGTTTTTGCTTTTCGAGAATTTCCATGCCACATGTACATCATTGCAATTGCCCAAAGATGTGCAGCACTTAACAGATTTTCCGCTATCTTTCCATCAGGAACATATCTAGGAATCCATTCCTGAATATTTTTTTCTTTGCAGAGTTGGTGTACTTCTAAATTTGGGGATTTGTAGAGGGAAGGATCAGGCCAAAAAAAATGGCTATAGATTTCTTTATACCGAGGGAGCAGACTAGGATAATAAACACTTAAGAATTGAAAAAAATCTTCCTTATTTCCCGGTTTTAAGCTCATTCCACCATGTAATAGGAATTTAGTATTAACTTCTTTCGCTCTTTTTACTATCCCTTCAAGGTTTTCTTGAGTATCACCTATCAAAGGTATAATAGGAAGAAATATACCCCCAGACTCAATTCCTAAGTTGTTCAATTTCTTAATCATTCGGAACCTACTTTCTGTAGAAGGGCTATACGGTTCAACAAGAACTTTTAACTTTGGGTCTGCTAAGGAAACAGAAAATCCCACACGACAAAAAGAAGTATCATTAATTTGTTGAAGGAGATCCAGATCTCGTTGGATTAAAACAGAATTTTTAGTTAAAATGAAAATTGGAACCTCATATTCCAAGCAATGTTTGAGGATTTTACGAGTTATCCCTATTTTTTTTTCAGGGGGTTGATAAACATCGCAAACTCCTCCTCCAATCCCCAAAAGGAATTTTACAGGTTTTTGTGACTTAATTGGAATATATTTGGTTAATTTTGGTTTCTTAGTGGAGATTAATCCTTTTTTCTCAAAGAATCTTCGTAAAACTGTGATTGTATTCCGTTTATATTTAATCACTGTCCCAAATGGTTTTTGCATACGATAAAAGTCTGCTTTTCCGTCACAATAGACACAATCATGGTAACAACCTTGATAGGGGTTTAAACCATATTCACCTTGAAACCAAGAGTCAGGTGTTCCAGAACCACGAACAATACTTTTTGATTCAATAGCTTCAAGGGTGATTTCTGGCAAAATTAACACAATATCCTTTTTCTACTGTTCTTCCAACAAGATCAAAAGTAATCTCATATGTTAAACTTTTTTTTTCAAAATTATATGGATTTAGAATTTTTTGACAAGATCATAAAAAAGTCAATAACAATTATAACTTAAAAAATAAAGCATTTTCTATTTGATTATTACTTAGGAGGATTGGAATTTGCCAAGAAATCTATATTTCCGTTCTTTTGTTATTATGATCTTTCTTTGGTCGATTGTATTTGCTTTAGCAATGGCATTCACATATCTGTTCTCAATATATTTTGGAGATGTTATTCCTCCCTCTTTGATCATTACATTACCAATAATTATAGCTTTAATTATAGTTGGATTCCAATTCCTTCTTTCCCCCTGGATAATGGATATTACTATTGATTGGCTCTATGATGCCACAAAACATGATGTTGCGTCTCTTCCCCCTCATATTCAAGATTTCCTAAACCAGCAAATGCAGGAACATAATTTTTCGTTGAAATGGGTAGCGATCATTCATGATAACAACCCAAACGCATTTACTTACGGTCACACAAAGAAAAGGGCTCGAATCGTAATAACAGAAGGGATTCTCAACTATCTTAACGAAGATGAGCAATTAGCAGTTGTGGCTCACGAAGTGGGTCATATCATCCATCGAGATTTCATTTGGATGACTGTTGCAGCAGCTGTACCTTTGATTTGTTACAGTTTTTACCAAGGACTAATTACATTTGCTCGAACAACTTCCAAAGATGACGATGCAGCCAAAGTTGGGGTAATGGCAGCAATACTAGCAGTCATTGCATGGATTGTCTTTTACTTATCACATTTCTTAGTTCTCTTCTTAAGTAGGATTCGTGAATATTACGCAGATAGACATTCTGCCCAAGCAACAACCTATCCAGGAGCATTATCACGCGCTTTAGTTAAAATTGCTTATGGAATGGTCCGATCAGAGGCTGAAAAATCAAAAATAGCTTCCAAAGATAGTGGATATTCTGTAGCAGATCGTCGTAAAGCTGCTAGGCAGAATGCGTTCTCTTATGGAGCCCGTTCAATGGGAATCTTTGATGTTAAGTCTGCAAGAGGTTTAGCAAACTCAGCATACGGACAAGGTGCCACTGACTTAGATGAGGAAACAGTAGCTCATGCGGCAAGTTGGGATCTTTCTAATCCTTGGGGTGGCTTTCTTGAATTATTTTCGACTCATCCATTACCAGCTAAACGAATTCTCGCTCTCAACGAATTTCAAGTTAAAATATGCAATGAACCAGCTGAGTTCCCAGGGATTGGTAAAGTTAAACCCCCCGAGTCACTGTGGGATGAATTCTTTTCGGATTTATTCTTGATGTATGTTGCGCCACTTCTTTGTATAGTTTTTCCCCTAATAGGCGTAGGAACATCAATTTATTTTGGTTATGACCCATTAATAGGGATTGGTATTGGATGTATCCTATTTGGGATAGTTTGGAAATGGCGACGTAAGGAGAAATATCCAAAGTTACGTGACACCGACCCAACCACGACTGTCGTCCATTGCTTAACAGATATGACTAAAAACTCCTATTACGAGGCGTCTCCTCTGAGAGGAAAACCTGCGGTTTTTGAGGGTGTAGTAGTCGGAAGAGGATCCCCTGGATATTGGTTAAGTGAGGATTTAGTTGTCCAAGATGACACTGGAATTATTACTCTGGATTACAGTCCTCTTTTGTTCTTTATGGCCTGGATTTTTGCATGGCTCAGAGTTCCCCGTTTAATCGGGACAAAAGTTAAAGTTCTTGGTTGGTATCATCGAAGCCCATCTCCAATGTTACAAGTTTGGAAAATTATCACTCCCGAAGGAAAGGTGTTCAAGAACCGATGGGCAGGAGCTAATCGAGTGTTTATGTGGTTCTTTATAATATTAGGGATCATTCTGATTGCTGTCGGTTCTGGGATAATTACAATATTATAATTTTCGGAAATGGACGTTTTTTAGTCACATTCCATGAGTGTTTCAATCCATTCAGTTAATAGCCAGCTTTTTCAACTCTTTTGGCACGGTTACGATCCCCTCTCCAGTTATAAAGCATACTAATTGCCCAGAGATAGGGGGAATTACAAAAAATCTAAGTAAAATACCGCATTATTACTGGTTTCTTCCTATTTGTTCTTGTATTTTAGCAAATGTTACTTTCGCAGCGGAATATACGGCCTTTGGACCACCGCTTAAAGGAATTTGTAATTCAGAATGAATGAGATACATTAATTCTTCACGGTTAATTTTATTCGATACAAGTGTTTTTTCAAGTAATTTTCCATCTTTAAAGAAAGACAGCTGGCAATTTAACTCAGGAGTGATAGCAACAGAGAAAAATATATCTTGTTCTTCAGTTAGGGGGAAAATATCTTTTGGAACAGAAGGTCCTTCTAAAGGTGTCTTTTCATTTTCGTCTTTTCGGACTCCAGCAGTTCTGATTTGTTGAACACGTTTTGAATAATATTTTTTAACCAAATCACTGATTGTCAATTCAGGTTTCTTTGCTGCAACTACTAATGATCCAATTAAATCTTTTTCGGAAATTGATCCGCGTAAGTGAGCAGCTAATATATCCAATAGTCTATCATGACCGAGAGGTTGAATGTTCAGTCCTTTTGAATGAATATAGGGCATATATTTCAATATTACCGTTAAAACAAGAGGGATAGGGATTCTTGAAGTTACGGCAATTTCAAAAACATCTGCATAACCACTATCCACTACTTTTTTCGCCTTCTCTTGAGAAATTCCATAAAATTCAATAAAAAACTTTATTCTTGCTTTTCGTTCTTCCTCTGGGCTCAGAGGAGTTTCTATGGGAATATCTTCAATCTTAATCTCACTAGAATCTTCATCAATACTATGTAGAAGATCCAGATGATGATTACCTAATTTATCAGTAGATTGGGAAGGAACATGTTCTGCTGGTTCTGTAGTTTGTACTGCTGCTTTCATTAACTCTTGTAGTCTATCAGCTTGATTTTGAGAAGTTTCTGTTGTAGTTGTTGATGATGTAGCTGTTTGCATCATTCTCTGTAATTTTGTTAAATGATTAGGATCTCCTATTACTTTCGGAGAAGTTGGTTGAGAAGAAGTATGAAGAGCTGAGGTCGGAGTTGCTAATATAACTTCTTCTCTTTTTGTTTCTTC
>JAEOTI010000501.1 GCA_016839955.1 Candidatus Hodarchaeota archaeon
ATCCTGTTCTTTCTGAGGATGTCTTAATAACCAATCATAAATTTCTCTCAAAATCCACGAGACTACCATTTGTCGTTTTGTCTGGTCGGTACCAACACTCGCCAGGTTGATAATATAGAGTTGAGGTGATTTCGACACTAATTCATTAATGTTTAAGGGATATCCTCCCTTAAAGAATGATCCTTCTGTCCCGATGGCTAATTTCATTAAATTCTTACTTAAATCTGAAACCTTTTTCTTACTCAATAAAGACTCAATATCAATTTCTGAATTATCTAAAACAGATCTAATTGTTGTTGTTTCACTTATCCGTCCTGCAAACGTTCGAATATCATATCTTCTCCCTTTTAACCAATCCTCTTTTAAAACTGCTTCTAATAGAGCTTTTTCGTGAGGAATTTTCTTTAGACTATAACCCAGAATATCTAATATTTGAGTCGCCATGGCATCTAAAACAATTGTCAAAGATTCTGGATCATTAATTATTTCTTTCGCAGGAGGAGCAAGTAAATCAATTGTGAGCTTCTTTCCTTTTTCAGAATTTGGTGTAAAAATGGTAATCGGAACCGTAGATACAATTTTTTTTCCTATCTCACTATTAGCTAATGCTAAAGAACATAAATCTCCCTGAGGATCGATTAAAATAGCAGAATGATTTTGTTGTAAAATTTCCTCAATTATTACTTTTCCAAGAACTGTTTTTCCTGATCCTGAGGAACCCAAAATTGCTATATGTCGTGTCAATAAATCCTTACGAATCATGATTTCTTCGTCATCTTTCACAGATTTTCCAATATCAATCTCATGAGATTCGTGAATGGAGGGAGTTTTTACCAAATCTTTAATTTTATCAATGATTCCTGCTTTTATTTCATCTGGAGGTTTTATTCCATCAAACATTTTATAACAATCGTGTTTTAATAGGCACTTATCACAGAGTTCTTCATCAGATATTCGGTGAGGGTAATCTTCTAACCACTGAGCCATTTCCAGAAGTAATGTAAGTAATTTAGGCTTTAGATCTTCCGAAGGGGGAAGTTCAACATCCCGAATTCCATCTTCGAAAAAGTATAGAATCCTTATTTGACTCCTCTCTTTAATTTCTCTCTCAATCCCCATTGAATAACACACAAGTTGAATGCAATCTTGATTAATATTCTCTGGTGAGCCAGTCTTATAATCAAAAATAATAATTTGATTTGTTTCAGGATCTCTTAATAGGAAATCAATTCTTCCAGTTAGTAGAAAATGTTTATCTTGGATAATTAATGGTAATTTGAAAGATTTCTCTGATGCCATGATAATATTATCTGCGATCTCTTCTAGTGGATACCGAAAAAGTGCCTTTTTAATAATTAAGGCAAACTTTTCTGAAGAACCATCGAGTAATATCCATGCTTTTTCAATTGCATTAATATTACGAATTTTTGAGAGTTTTTTATCTATCCTTTCTGAATATAATTCATAGAGTATGTCTTTACATCTCTCCTGAATCTCTTTGATATTCATATTTTCAAAGAACAAAGAAGAAATCTTAGATCTATTTGAAAGTATTTTAACAAAATCATTCAAGGTGTCATGAACAAGGTTTCCAACACCCAATCCCATGGGATAAACTGGTCTCTTTCGAAATTTCTTTGCTAAAACAAAAATTCTTGGACATTTAATGGCATTCCTTACGTCGGTTGCTGAAAAGCGATACTCATGTTTTGGTGGCACTGTGGACCTCTCTCCTCCTCAAACAAGATTTTTTGTTGATTTTAATTGAATTAATAATTCTTTATTCGGCCCTTCTCTAATAATTATTTTTCTTTGCTTTTCTAGATCCTTTAAATCAGAGATTATTGAAGAGTCAGGGATATCCTTGAATCTTTTTTTAATTGAATTGAAACCTAGGAATCTTTTTTCTTCAATGAGATTCCATAATTCGTCTCTATATTGGAAAGAAGTGACTTCTTGCTGCTTTTCAGTTTCTTCAGGAGAAACTACATCAATTTGAATGTTGTATAAAGATACAACAAAAATAAATAGCTCCTCAAAAAATTTCAATGTTTGAATATATGAATTTACTAGGATTTTACAGACATCTTCATAATCGAGAATCTTATCCTTATAAGAGAGTTCTTTAGCGCCAGCAGAATCTAGAAGACGTTTTAAAGCGTAAAGCTTTAAATTAATTTTATTATCTATCTCAAAGTAACCACCTTGAGATCTGATAGTTTCTACGAGGGTATTTGTTTTTTTAGCTGTTCGTGAGATCATTAGATCCTTTTCACGAATGAATATAGAATTGTCATAATGGCCCTCGTTTTTGTAAGTAATTAAGCGATTCAAAGTATGATAGAGTTTTACCATATTACTCGCATTACTACATTCAATGCCAATTTTCTTATCTAAGTTAGAATGTCTAAAGTGCAATAATACGTTTATTCCTTTTTTCCCACGTTCAAAAATTAAATTTCTTTCAACATCTGATACCTTTACACCTTGAAAGCTGATTTTATAATCTTTCATACCCCTAAGGAGCTGATAAATTGCAGAAATTATTATATCCTCTCTTTTATCCATAGATGAATTCATATATTCAACATGATACTTATCTTCAATGCTTACAAGTGATTTCAAGATGAATTCAGTTTCATCTTTGACAATATCTTCATCCAAATCTCCTTCAGGTGGAGCGATTTCAACTCCTGCAGTTTGAATTTCTTTGAAAAAAATACCTGCATTTCGTATGAATTTTCTTGGATTCCAAGCGCTTTTCTTTGAAAGATCCTCAATTGTATCTTCAGTAAATGGATAACGGGGATTAGAAGGTGAAATAGTAGCCCTCTTCCACACTATATCCATTCTCTTTTCAATTATTAATCCACTTTCTTCTACTGTCAATTTATCAAGTGTTGAAGTATTCTCAATACGATCAATAACAGATTGATCAAGATTGTCTCTTACGAAAGTATTCCATACACCAGTTTGAACCATAATTATGGAGAGATGATTCTTACACGTATTATAGATATTAACAATCATCTGAAAGAACTTTTGTAATCCAACTATTCCAAAACTCTTCTCAATTGATTCAATCTGATCAAAAGCAAAAACTACAATCTTATCGGTTAGTTCAAGAAGTGATTTCAATACATTAAAAGCAATGTTCTCTTCTTCAATGGAAATAGTTGCTCCAATAAGCCCCATCTCTTCTTCAGACAAACTTTCACATTGTAACCACTTAATTGCATAGAGAAATTTACGTGGATTAATCGCTTCAAATAAGATTTGAACAAGCTGAACTTCAATACCAGGAAAATCTCTGCTAATCTTGAATATCATTGTTTCTTTAATATCATTGAGGTCCTCTTCTGACAGTTTGAGTTTAAATATCTTAGTAGGAGACTTACGAAGCTCATTGAGAAGTTTCTTAAACTTTTTTCTGCCTTTTAGGGCTTTTTCCATTTGTTGAAAGAGAAGATTTGCAACAAGTTCCTCTAGAAAAGTAAAATCGGAATCTGGAATCTTTTTTCTTAAATTTGATGATAATTCCCTTAGAATGTGCATATAGAATTTATCTAGATTAGGTACAGGTTCGATCTCGACAAAATAAAAGTTCTTTTCTTTAGCTTTTTTCCTCAATCGTGCCAAAAGATGAGTTTTTCCTAAACCTACTTCTCCTAGAATCAAATGAATGAATGAACTGTACTCTTTATCAGAAATCTCCTGAATTTCTGTAAGAATTTCACTGAAACATTTGGCGTTAAAAGATTCTACATCAAATATATCATCTTCCCAGGCTGATTTTACATTGGTCTTTCTAAAAGGGTTACTTGCTGAATAAATTGCGTTTTGAACTTCTTCAATCATAAGTATTCACTCCCCTTCTAACTACGGAATTTTAAAAAATAAACCATTCCTCTTCCAGGAACCTCTATCCCATACTCTGGCTCTTTGATTGTACTCGCATCATATGCTATCTGAAGATCGATAATTCTTTTTTCTTCTAATTCTAATAGTAATTCATTAATTTTATCTGGGGTGAATTTGGAGTATTTTTGTATTAAATTCTTCTTGATAATATCAAGAGGAATAAGACCATGGAATCTTGACTCTTTGATGTTCGCTTCCTCATAGATTTTTTTTATTGTTGATTGAAATTCATCAATTGATAATAAAGATTCATCTTTAACTTCTGTATCAGTACTAAAACGGTTCATAAATCTTCCATAACCAATAAATTGGTTCCCCAAATCTTCCATAGTCCTACCTAAGAGTTTAAGGATAATTTCTCTATTTTTCGAATTATAAAGCTCTTTTTTCCCTTCTTGAGTAAGTTCAGGCTTTTTTCCTCTTGGAGTTATAGTTAATTCCTTTAATAACGTCTCTAACTTTTTCCAATCTAATAATCTATCCGAGAAAGGCCTTGACAGAAGATTTGCTCTAGCAATTAACATCGATTTATTTGGAAAGCCTTTTTTTTCAGCCTCCAAGGCAATTAAGATTGCGAATTTTTCATATATTAATTTTTGATTCATATTGTCACCCTCATAAAAGTTGAAAAGAAAAAGTCAGCCTACACAAAAATATTGATACCTCAATACTGTATATTATTATAAAAGGATTTGGGTAGAATTTATACTTGAATTTCTTTCTTTAACTTTGAAACTACCTTTTAAATCTATTTAGCTCATAAATTCACAATAAAGTTCTTCAATTTTGTTGATTTTTTGTTGATTTCAACTTAAGATTTAATAACCCAAAATGAGAATTACAATTATTGTTTATAGAATTATAGAGACAGGGAGTTATTATGAGTAATCCACCACGATACGGTAAAACATTACGGATATACATTCCCGAAGGAATAGCTACTGGTTTACGAAAAGTGGAAATAATCAATTGGACAGGAATTGCTTATGCATGTTCTCGGAGTAAGATTGACAAATTAAAACTAAGAAAAGAAGTAAAGAATGCAGGGGTATATCTTTTGATTGCGGAGGATGAAGAATCACCAGCTGGTTTTCAAGTATACATTGGATCTAGTGAGAATGTTATTAGACGAATCAAACAACAGATGGATGAAAAAGATTTTTGGGACCAGGTCATTGCTTTTACGAGTAAAGATGAAAATTTGACCAAAGGACATGTCGAGTATTTAGAATCACGCTTGATAAATATGCTCGATGAAGCAAATATGGTTAGCCTTCTGAATACTGCAATTCCAGTTAAAAATCATATTCCTGAACCTGATACAGCTGCTATGGAGGAATATTTAGACAATTTGTTGCTTATTATGGGAACTTTAGGGTATCCGAATATCCACAGGCAAAAAACAGCTTCTATTATAGCTTCAAAATCAAAACTTCAGGATTACACATTCAATATACACAATATTCAGAGACATGCAAACGCTACAATGGAGATAGATGATAATGGAAATTATCTAGTTCGATCAGGGGCTCACATTAGCACAGAAGTTAGCCCCTCTTTTGATGTCATGAAAGGTGTAAAAATCTTAAGAGACCGCTTAATCGAACAGAACAAATTAGAATTATCACCTGATGGAAAATATTATATCCTTAAAGAGGATACATCATTTCAGTCACCAAGTTATGCAGGTGGATTTGTTCAGGGAAGGAAGTGTAATGGGAGGACTGAGTGGAAAACAGAGAATAATAAGGCGTTAGTTGACATTGAAAAAGATTTATTGGAGCTAGACCACTAAATTTCTTCTTCATCTTGACTTTACAAAATAAAATTTCGAAATAATTTAAAAAGGCTTGTTTTGTAATTTAGACAGCATAGAGAAGAATTTGCAAAGG
>JAEOTI010000502.1 GCA_016839955.1 Candidatus Hodarchaeota archaeon
AAGGTAGAGGGAATTTAAGCCATCCTCCAAGAGGCTGTTTCGGAGCAAACCAGAAAATTCCTACTTTACTGTTTGGAGTGTCAGCTCGAAAAAAAGTATCCCAATGATCCCCTTGTATAACACTAACTCCATTACTAGATATTCGTAGACGCATGATCTTTTTCCCTTCACACAATTATTCAGGTACTATTTGTACAAGGTGTTTAAACTTTCATTATTTAAAATTGTTTGGATCTAATTGATAAGAAGAATTTAGTGATACTATAAAGGAAGTATAACCATAATCTTAAGATAGATGATGATAAGAGTCTAGCTGATGAAAAACGAAAGAATAACATGCTCTGGAGAGTTGTCGGAATGGAAAACTTCTTTTTCTAATTAACGGCGATTCTCCCTCCCTCCCCCCTCGTCTTTTCATAAGAACAGAGAACCCAATCAAATTGAAAGTATTAGATAGCACCCATCTAAAAAAGGACGAATTTTAATGCGGGGCATCAATTAAAGTAAAACAGATTAATTTTCAATTATTTTTACGATAATATTCATTATCCCATTTTGTTAAATTCCTTTCAATACTTACAATAGAATATACAGAAAAAGCAAGAAATATAATCCAAATTACCAAGAATAGATTTACAATAATAATTACTTGTAATAAGGAGTTTATATCAAGAATTGGAAAAATATCCCAATCTAGAATGTCTAAACAAAGACCTACCATTACAGAAATGATCGATATACCCAGTGAGATATATGACAAATATTTAGATTTTTGAAACAAGTTTACTAAGGCGTAATCCCAATAAATCGTTTCTTGGATTTTCTTACGAAATTCCATCAAGCTACTTGATGATTCCAGGTGTATTTCCGCCATTTGTGGTTTATTTCCTTCATCATTAAGATCAAATAAAGGAAGTTTTTTATCACAGAATTCTTCTTTATGAATTCCGAGTTCAGCAACTTTCCGTTTCCTTATTATTTTTATTTTGTCGGAATAATTTTTCTCTAAGGAGGATGAAATTCCCCAGAGATGTTTAAATAGAAAAAAACCTGCCAATAAAAAAACTAATGGTTGCCAAAAAATGGAAATAACTTGATTTATTAACTCATCCACCCTCGTAAAACCTCCTTATTATCCAGAGATACGACTATCAATACCAAATTCTGGAAATTTTGTATAAATTAATTTTAGTAACTTTTTTAGTGGTAATTTATTTTTTTCCACTTTCATTTCGTCTAATTTCATAATTTTTTCTTCAGAAATGCCGAGATCATCTTTGAAATCATCAACTAGCTCTTTTCCTGAATTACTTAAAGAAAATTCCCAGATAGATCCTTTTTTATTGGATTCTAACCAACCTACATCTAATAAACGATTTATTCTCTTTGCTAACTCTGTACTATAGGGGCCATATTGATAAGGAAAGAAATCGAACTTTTTTGCTAAACTAGGTTCAATTTCATTAACAAATAAAAAAACTAGTTTCGTTAACATAATTTTTCCCTTTATTGGACTGAAGTTATTAGCCGCGAATACCATTAATATCCACTTTGTAATGTCATCTTTCCTTAATTTTAATTCCAATTCTTCAATTCTGTTTCTAGAATATTCATTATTTTGATTACTTTCTTGATTAGCCATATTAATTTCTCCTTCTGTTTTTTAATATCATATCTAGGATTTTCTAATAATAATTTACCCCTTTTTTCTTTATTAATTGAATTATATTCGAAATCATAATTAATAAAAATTATTGAGTTTCGTATTTAGATATTTGATCATTGAACCTTGATTTTCTCTGATAAGAGATTTTGAGAGAAGATAATCGCTTTGAGTATCTTCTGAGACAGCTAATCGAAGATTTTCTGTTATTTCATTTGAACTGGCTACTGTTTCATGAATCTCCAAGGGTATTCTTTTGTCCTTAAATCTTCTTTCTGTTTCCTTTCTTGAATCTATTGATCCTTGATTGCATATTGGACAATTACAATCTAGATCTGATCCATATCTAAACTCATATTCTTCCACTGTTAAAAATCCAAGTGCATTACGGGAAAAAAATTTTTCCTTAGATTTAGCTTTTTTTCTTCTTTCTAGAACTTCTTCTCTCGTATAAACTCGTCTACTACCAACATTTTCTGCCATTCTGTCACTAGAACCAGTTGTTCCTCCGCCTCCATAACCTTTCCAAGCTGAAACTGTATCAAAACCATCTAAAGGTCTAATGTTGCGGATAGCAATTGGAATATTGTTTGAAAATTCTTTTTTTAAATTGGATAAATGAATCCATACTTTTTTATCTTTCAAAGCTGATTCAACTGCATATAGCCCTGTTCTAGAATCACCAATAAGAACAAAACTCATTATCTCAAGATTTTGGTCTAGCAACCAATTGATTTTTTTTAACGCCACTGGTCGATCTTGATCCAATCTAATGAATGGAACTGGATATAATTCAGGAAACTTTGACTCTAATCTTTTTAATGCATTAGTCATTTGTTCCTTAAACTCAAGGGAGAAAACTCCATGACAAGGGTCAGGTATTCCAACCAAGTCTATAACACCACTCTCTCCCTGGATATCGATAATAACAGTTAAATCTAAATCTGAAAGTTTCACCGAATCCTTTTTCATTCTTGGAAACAATAAAACAGGGCCTTTGTCATAAGTGGCTACATCTCTCTTAATCTTATTCAAGATTCTTTTGTAATTGCCATTTATGGTATGTAATTTCATTAATGAAGATTTTGATAAATCTAGTACTTCTTCTAAAAATGGGTTTGGGAAAAAATCATCAGTTCGTTTCAATACACTGTTTGCTTCAAAAAATTTGCTTAATTTTGTTTGTATAATACTCCTATTTGGTGTTTGAAAATTTCCTTTTCTTGTGTAAATTTTACTTGTTCTGCCAAATCTTGAAGTATGATCAATTTTAATCTCCTTAAAAACCGTATCAAACCCTCCAGCTAAATGTTTCCAACATTCTAAGCATTATATTCGTCCCCGAACAAATCCAAACTCGTTTGGTTTCCTTCATCCTTCCTAAGAATGAAATTGTCACTAAATAATTACTTAATTATTTTGTCTTTTAAAAATTTTCTATTATTATTACTCATATTAAACGGAGAGGGAAATTAATTTATTGACAACTCTTCAAATCTTCAATCTCTTCTCTCATGGATTCTTTATGCTTATAATGCCCTGAGAATATCGAATCGTACAGAATGAATTTCATGAGGCATAATATCTGGAATCAATCCCTAGCGCCCATTGGTGAGTTTTTCCGATTAATGTTGATGTGAGCACTGGCTCAAAAGTCCATTTATCTAGTAACTCTTCGCTATGAGATACGTTCATCCATTGGAGTCATCTTATCTCATATCATTTAACAATCCTTAAGAATGCTAACTGTTTGTATTAATCGGAGCGGTTTAATCATGGCTAAATTAGGAGAGATCCTCTGGGATAAGATGTTAGTGACTAAAATTACCAGTGGGGGGATTCCGATTGAGTATTATAACATCGAAACCCAAAAAAGGACTGTTACCGATTACAGTAATAAAATTAAAGATAAATCAAAAATCCATTCTCTCTCACACGCAGAGTTATCCTCCATTCTCCAGACACTCAATATTAACTATTATCGAATCCTCAGAACGAATTTCATGGCCTTTCTGAAGGCCATTCAACAGGCAGTCAATAAAAAACTGAATGATAATAAGGCTTTCGTCATTGCGAAGCATGAAGAAGACGAAAGAGATTTTATCCTGTACTTGGTCAATGGGGAGCAAATAGAGATTTGTATTTCTAAAGAAACAATCTAATATTCCCCTCTCCCTCTTTTTTCTATAAAAAATGAAAAAACTTAATCATGATTCAAGTATGTAATTAGATTGATGTGAGGAAGTGAGATCTGATTATCTTATTCTCGGATTGATATTCTTTGTTTTGGGAATAATCTTTTTTCCAATTATGATTCTTGCAATAATATTCAATATCATGGGATTAATGCAAAACAAACCAGAATCATCAAGACCAATGACATACACAAGGCCTATTGATAAAGAGATTAATCAATCTCCACTCTTTGCTTCTAAACCTCAACATACTACAACACCAAAGTTTTGTAGTCAATGTGGTAGTCCTTTAGGAGAAAATTACCGATTTTGTGAGAATTGTGGGTTTCAAATTTATGAAAGTCAAAGTGAATAGAAATTCATTAAAATAAAGCGTTAAATGATCACCTTTTCACTGTGAAATTATTTATACGAAAAGAAGACGTTTGGGAAGAAGTCTATTGGAGTGAAAATAAAAAATGAAGAGTGGAAAAATATTTTTAGGACTAATTGTAGTACTAGTGGTGTTTCCACTAGCTAGAGTTACAGCATGGGGAGAGTCTAAATCAGACACACTGTTAGATTCAACAAAAGAACGATGGAGTGACACATTATACTACACAGCAATCACAATAACCGATGACTTAATGGGTGATTATAATGACTATTCACCGAGACTAGAAATTGAAATAACCGATGAATTAGGGGATTTGTTTTATGGTAAGCATGAATATTCTCTTTTTTTACTTAGTGGTTCAAAATATGATTTAGAACATGATAAATACGTTATATTGGATCAAATAGATTTTTCAAGGGGTAGTAGTGCTTCTGCTGAGTGGAAAATTAATGAAACAGGAGATTATGCTGTTGGATTCAAAGAAACATACCAACTATACTATGAAGCTAGAGTAGTTGTGATTCTTTGGTATTGGGTAGGAGAAAGAACTACATCAGATACCACAACAACTCCTCCAGATGCTTCTTCTCAAGAAACAAAGTCAAATGAAGTATCCCCTTTAAATCCCATCTTAGTACCGTTTGCTTTATTATGTTTGGTGATATTATATAAAAAATCAAAGAGAGGTGTAAAAAAATGAAAAGAAAGCATATATTCGTAGTATTAATAATTTCTTGGCTTGGGTTGGTGATCCAACCCTCTCAGGCGACAGGTACTATAGTGAATGCAGGATTGACAAAAATATATCCTACTTATTCAGAATCGGTTTATCTGGAAGCAGATAATTATACAATCACTGTACATGCTTATTAATGAATTTTTAGAGGAAGATTATGGGAGTGATATAGAAATTCGACTATTGGAGACTGATCAAATGAAATTACCAATTAATTTGAAGGGAAAAGATATTAATAATGAAGAAATTACAATCGAATTACAAATAACCTATACTAATCATCTTAGACTTGATAAACAAAACCTATCTTCTATCGATTTATCTCCTCTAGAATCGTTAGAAAATCCAGAACAAGTATCTATTTTTGTAGCTCATGAAAATTTCTTAGAAAATATAGACTTATCTTTTTTAAAAAGATGTAAAAATCTTTCTGTGCTTTACCTGTTTTGTAATAACTTAAAAGAAATTGATTTAACTCCTTTAAGTTATTGTTTAAAGTTAAATAAATTAAATTTACATGATAATTACCTAAATAAGATAGATTTAACTCCTTTAGAATCATGTAAGGAATTAAAAGTGTTATGGCTACATAATAACGAATTAGAATCTATTGATTTATCACCAGTATCTACATTACCAGAATTAAAGAGAATAGGTCTCGATAAAACGATTAACTTTGAAAACTCTATAATTCCAAAGAAGATTGAATCGATCATAGAATTAAATGAAGAACAACGTCAAGATAGGTTTACTTCTGAACAAGTAAAAGACTCCGATTTTGGATATTACGATGAATCTGAAGATTATATCATCTCTTCAGGACGTAACCCAAGTGACCAACGTTCAGATGTTATGAATCCAAACAACCCAGAGTATCAAGATGCTTTAGACAATAGAGCTAATCAACTGAACCCCAAACACCCTGCATACCGTTCATCTCGAGGAAAGAAGTAGTACCATCTAATAATCATATTGTGTGCAAAATTTCCACTTAACTGAAAGACTCACCGATTCTGAAAAAAAGAGTATAAATAGGAGGAAGAGAAGAGAGTTCAAGAGGGATTTCTTATGACGAAAACCAAATTAAAAATGTCAATGAATCAATCAATAGACCTTGATGAAAAAACCAACATAATATTGATAAAAAACCTAAAAATCAATGATCCAGAAGGTATGAAGCAGCTTCTACCTCTATCCAACGTAGAAAGGGAGAACGCCATAATAAACGCTATTAAAATTGGACTTCAGTTAATTAGGAATTTTCAGACGACACAGGAAGTAAATGTTATTGAAGAAACCTTCAAACGTTTTGGAGAAACTGTAGAATCATTAACAGAAGATTTATCAAAAGAGATGCAAGGATATTTTGGGGATAAAGGAGTCTTATCAACATTGTTTGATATTAAGAAAAAAGGAAGTTTTCCAAATACTCTCTCTGATTCGTTAGCGGGGCCAAGTGGTTCAATTCATAAGCTCTTGGATCCTGGAATCGAAGGAAGTCCTATTTTTCACCTAAGAAGAGAATTACTTGAAGAAGTAAAAAATCTTCGAGATAAAATTGCTGAATACACAGGGAAAGATCAGGAAAGAGCAGTTTCAACAAAAAAAGGGTTTGATTTTGAAGATGTTGTGTTTGAAGCCCTAGAACCGTTTGCTAAAGCCTATGGAGATAATTTAGAAATGATTGGTAAAAAAACCGGTACTCGTGGAAGAGCACTTGCGGGGGATTTAGTTGTAGATATTCACGATAGTTCTTTAACATTAACTCCTCGTGTCGTTATAGAAGCAAAAAGCGTGAAAGATCAGTCTTTGCCAAAATTAAAGAAACAAATGGAAGCTGCTCTTGAGAATCGATCCGCTGATTGGGCAATTGGGGTTGTAGAAAGCTCTAATGCTCTTCCTAAGTCTGTTGGCTGTTTTAGATTTTATAACCCAAATCTTATTATTTGTGCCTTTGAGGAAGATGGGTTAGCCCTGGAAGTTGCTTATCAATTTGCAAGGACTAATATTCTATTGAACGCTTATCGAAAGGAATCTGTCAAGGTCTTGAAAGCTGAATATGTTATTGAAAGATTAGACGAAATTGAAGCTAATATATCTAAAATTAAAGAAATGAAATCGGGTCTTACTGAGATTAATAAGACTTCGAATAAAGTTAAAACTTTGCTTGATGACTTAAGAACGAACATTCGTAGCTCTTTGAAAGATCTTACTGGTTATATTGCAGAATGTGAATCCTAAGAGGGTATCAAACTAAAGTCTTTAATTACAATTTTGTTAATTACTCTTACTATGAAGGGACGTCTTTTTTCTCTCAAAAAGGCAGAAGGGATTGAGAGGAATGTCCAAATTGAATGAAAGACTCACCTGAAAAATTTTGCCCCCTTTTACAGTGGTGAAAAATCAAAAAAAGTATATTTTAACCCAAATAATATGATAGAAGGAATAAAAATGAAATTCGCCATAATCATAACAATAAATTGGAAAATGATCAAAAAAGGTAGGATTGTCGCTGAATTACATCGTGCAATTTATCTTCTGCTTAGAGAAACAGCACGTAGTACAGATGACTTTATGAATCAACTATTATCTGAATCACCATATTTAGATTCCGAAGCATGTCTTGAAGTGGAGGTAGAGGCAAGTTCTGTATTTTCAAAATGTAATGTAAGGAATGGGAAGGGGAGTGCATCAGAACGAAGAGAATATTCAATGGTATTTGTGTGTCAAACCTACCATGAATTTCCAAATGAAGAAACACTTGTTCAAGAGTTTTGTACAAAGACAAAAGAAAAGTTTATCGAGATTTTTAAGAGAAATCTGAAGAAAGAGTTTGATTCAGAGCGAGTAAGAAAATATAATCTAAATCAATATGTAAAGGAAATTTCTTATAAAAAAATCAATAATTAATAGGGGAACCTTATTTCGGCTCCTCCAACGATCTGTGATTGAATAATCGGTTCCCCTCCTGCCTTTTATTCTTTCACCTCTTCTCCTCTAAGATTAGGTGATGTAAGAAAATGACAGAAAATCCAAGCGATAAAATCCTTCTTCAACAATTATTCTGGAACCTAAAGCATATAAGTACCAGATTGTAATGCTGATCATAAAACATTATTTTTGGTGTCTTGTATTCTAATCCGATAGTTAGCCCCCAGGATGTTCTCTGCCGATTGATCACTATTTACGAATATTTTTATACTTTTCAAAACCTAACCAACGTGTAATGTAAGACTACAATTAGAATTTCAGTTGACTTGTCTTAACTTTCAGGAACCTCTCTCCGTGGGGAGTTAAGAAGCAATTATAGCTTTGTTTTATTGGAACACTATAAATCTCTTTATTGAATAATCAAACCCAAATGCGACTCAATGTACATTCAATTAGTGATCAGGTATCTTGGAATTTCTTTGTAATTTTATATGTTTCTAAAATAATACTTGTTGGACAGAATTCATCTTTATGGAGTGTATCATTCCTAGCCTTTCTAAACCTATGTAACTGCCGGATTGTATCTTCTTCGTAGATCTTCTCTTTCTTCGCTTTATTAAGTAGTGTACGAAGATCAACATTTGTATCACTGATATTTAAGCGTGATCTTAATTTTTGTTCAAGTTGTATTGAGAGAAAGGATACTAAAGATTTTCGTTGATGTTTGGTTATTGGTAAACCTTTATGTAAATCTGCAAGTAATTCTTCTTCAGAAATATCAGCAGAAATTTTGATAATCCCCTTTACTAGGTCTTTTAGATAAACCATTTTTGTTTGTGATGCTATAGCAATTTGTTCATCTGGGTCTTTGATTAAATCAATAAATTGCACTATAGCTTTTTCTGGTTCGATAGGAGAATAACTGTCAATTACTCCTGTTCGAAATTCAGCTGACAATTTAGTATCAAAAATCAGTTCAAAAATGAATTCGTCATTCTTTGAGAATAGTCTTCCTAGCTCATACCCAAACGAGCCAGCAATTGTTTTCACTTGTTCCTTATCTCTAAAATCATCAATTAATTTCCGAGATAGTTCATAATCTGAATCTGCTAAATGACGGACTAAATTAGGTAAGAATCCTACTGAGAATTTATTCTTTAAATATTCATCTACTAAAAAATCCTTAGATATCAGACCTTTCACATTTATCGAAGAAAGTGTCCAGAAAATTAACTCCTTCCGACTTTTAATAAAACTTTCATTGAAAGAATTATCCTCGCTAGTGAACATGTTTAATAGGGGAGGAATAAGAATTTTTGGAGGGATGTCTAACGCGATTTTTTGCCAATATTTTTTATCACCCGATGACAAATAGAAAAAACTAATGACTTCAGGAAGAACCAACTCAGGGTATTCTGTTACATATTCTAACCTCAATGCATTCCTAGCTATTATATCTGTATTATAAAGATTAACCAGATACGATTCTTCTTTTTGAACATCGTTCCCTTGTTCTCTCTCCTCCTGTATCCATTTCCTCATTAATATGAAAATATACTCAAGTGTGATCGTAGGATATTCTTTTGGATGTGAACCATGATGAAGAATAGTTTTACCTAAATCTGATCCACTATGCCCACCACTTAAATCACTTGATAAATAATACATTTTCACGTCATTATAGACACGATTAAGGAATTGGAAATCAGGGAGATAAGTAGATTCTTCTAAAATGAATTTTAATAGTCTTTGATTAAAATCCCTTCCTTTTACCGCTTCGTGATAAAAGATATGCTGTAAAAAGCTATCTACCTTAATTTTGAGTAGGGGGTCATCATTAGAGAATTTTATCTCTCGTAAAGTCTTCTCGTTCATAAAATTCTTCTCCTCTAAGAATTTTTGAGGTGGCTGGTATAATATTGTTAGTTATAATTAAAAAGTGTGTTTATAGGCATATTTCTAATAATCAATCTTGTATGATTGACTTGTTTCATTACTAAATAGGGAAAAAAAAGGGGAAAGGGGAGTAGATGGAGGAAAAAACTAGTATTCACTAGCTATTGGTTATTTTCCTTGGCAATCAGAATACACTCATGAAGCTTTTGATATTTCCATCTTATCAGAGGGAATAACTTCTCAAAATGTTGCTGAATTCATCTCTATTAATGAAATTGGCACACCAGCAACAAGAACAAATCAATTTGCTGAATTAAAAGAAGCTGGAATAGTCAAAAAAGTAGGGGATGTTTATGTCATTGATAAGAGAGGATTAATCTTTGCAGCTACTTACGATTATTATATTGAAAACACATGGAGTGTTATTGATCTTAAGAAAGAGCTGAAAAAGAAGAAAACAGTTGCAGAAATGGTTGAAATTTTAAGAGAAATACAACCAATAGATTGTAATATGGAGGAGATTTTATCGGTTGTAAGCACTGTCGATGGGGAAGAAAGTGTATTCCTGTTGAATGAATTTCTTGAATCTATATTGAATAAGCCAAATTGTTATCAAATTTATTTGGCTTTGAGTACACAAGCAGAAGAGGATTATCTGTTTTAGATCGTTTTACTTTTTGTCTGAATAATACAATTTTCATTATAAAACTCCAATATTAACATCTTAATACAAAAAAAGTATATTTTAAATAATATTCAATAATGAAGTAATGTACTAGATTTTCAAGATTTAACCCAATTGGTGAGATAAATGGCTAAGAATAAAGGTAGCAATCAAAGAGCAAACGTTAAAAATCCTATGAACAAAAGTTTCAAAGCAGATCGCAATAACAGAGCGAATCAAAAGAATCCTACGCACAGAAAATCCAAGCGATAAAAAATTTGCGATTAATTGATATTTTTCGAGAAGATTGGTGATTTTCGAATGTCGAGGGAATTAGAAACATTACTAAAAATATCACAGATAGTTCTAGGAGAGAATAATATTGCTTTGCGAGAGGATGTCTATTGTAATTTAATAATGGCCATATTGAGTTCTAAGGATCAGATGACCTTCGAAGAGATTCGTGACTGCATTTGCAAGGATTTAGGTCTTCAAACGATCCCTGACAGATTAATTAATGACCCTTTAGAAAGAATGGTTGAGAAAAAAGAAGTAATAGTGATTAAAATTGAAGGTTTGAAAAAATATTTTCTAGGAAAAGATTTAACAAAAAAAATTACTATACTTCAAGACAACTTCTTAGATAAAAGGAATTCAGCATTAAGAACATTAGAAAGTTTTTTTCGAGAAAAGTCAGGAAAAAAAATTTCGAGAAAATTCAGAAAAAAACTAAAAAATGAATTTGATAGGTTATTAGGGTTATTATTTTACAAAAAGGGGGTTGATTGTGCGAACTCTATAATGAGTGGTTCAGGAGTAATACCAGAAGCGTTGTTATCTTCAATTGAGGGTACAGCTGAAAATATTGATGAGATTGAAATATCAGCTGTTGACAAGATTAGTTTTCGTAATCTAAATCCTTTGCAAAGAGAGATAATAAGTTGTATTCGAGATAAAAATGAAGAATTTGCAAGTTACCTTTTTTCACTTGCACAAAGTTACTATTTAATTCAAGCACTTCATATTGATCCTGAATGTCAACAATTTTGCCTTGCTTCCTTACAAAACAAAAAGATTTATCTAGATACCAATTGTATTTTATATTTATTCATTGATGATCCTGAAAAGTCCGAAGCTATAAGAGAGACTGTAATGTTATCAAAGGATCTTGGAGTCAGGATGTATTATACTCAGGAGACAAAAAATGAGTATTTACAATTAATAAAACATTGGAAATCTCAATATTCTTCATTTTCACCCATGCCCTATTCAAGGTTTCAAAAAATACAAAATATAGTAAGGACTCAACTATTGGCTGATTTCACACGAAAGCATTCTATAAATCCTAAACTGACCTGGAATGGATATTTCATACGTCTGGAGATGTTTGATAGCCTTATAGAGCATTTTGCGACTCTTGATGAAACTTCACATCCAACAATATATGATACAATAACCTTTAATAGATTACAGGAAATTATTCATATTGAAGCTCCAAGTAAAAGCGTTCCAGTTCAAAGACATGATGCTTACCATATTCTTTTTATTGAAAAGATAAGAAATGAAACTAAAAGTGATTATCTCGGCCCCTCTTGTTGGTTTTTAACATTTGATAGATCCCTAGACACTGTAGAAAAGGAAATTTTCACAGATAAAAATAGAATCCCTTATTCTATACTTGTTGATCAATGGTTAGCTATTATTTCTCCATTAATAGCTCCTAGAATTCCTGGTAGAAAACCTGAAGTGACTTTTTCAAAACTATTTGTTTCATCTCTCCCCATTTTTGGGGATTTAATAGAGGAAAGGGATATAGTTATCTCACATGGGGATTGGATGGACACAACTGACTTAGAAATTTCAGATATTGCGGAAATATACGGAGACAAAAGAACTCGGGAAATCCTTCGCAAAGTATGGGATGAACCTGAAAAAATACATGAAATTCAAGAATTTATCAACAAAGAACTCAAAATAGTTGCTGAAACTATAGTTGATCAAAAAGTACAGTCTCAGAAGGCTACAATTGGGCAATTACAAAGACAATTAGATTCTTTAGAAGAAAAAGACAAAGCTACGTCTCATCAGATAAAATCCATGATTCAGATAATAGATAATGATGCAACGCGTTTTGCAAAAAAAAGAGTAAAAATGTATAAGTTATCATTTGGTGTGGTAATAGCTGCTTTCTTGATAATTATCCCAATTCTATGTATTCTGATTTTACCAACTAATGATTTAATTAGTCTGATTATTGGATTACTGTTAAATATTTTTTCCGTTGTTATTTTCGGATTAGTTGATTTTTATACAAATCTGGGTATCATAAATGCTCAAGGATGGTGGGAAAGTAGAGAAAAAAATTTGTACAATAAACAAAAACAGGATTTGTTAAATAAATATAAGTTAAAAATTCAGACCAAGAAGCCCAAATAGGCTGAAAGAATAAGACACCAAGAGGGAATCGCTTACCTATCTCAAAACAAGCAAAAAAAACGGCATTTTTAAGCGGGGCATGCTTGACAGTATATAATTTTCTTAATATAACCAACGAAAAACGACAGCATCGACTATCCAATTATGTCAAATTGTTGATTCATTGTTACATATAGGTCAAATAAAGTTGTTACATATTAGTCAATTAAAGTAGAT